>NZ_JBLVOH010000107.1:5243-7138 GCF_053543675.1 Microbacterium umsixpiens | reverse complement strand
GCCGCGGCCACGACGATCCTCGATCTCGCCCGCACCCTCGCTCGGCAGGGGCGTGGCCTGTCCGGCCGCTCGCTGCCGATGACGATCGGCTGAGTGCGGCTCTCCTACGGCTCCGGGAACTGCGTCCAGGACGCGTGCGCGCGCTCGGCATCTCGCGTGCTTCTTCGCCTGGTGACGCGTCGGCGGACCAGGATGACCACGGGCAGCACCACGGCGACGGGAAGACAGAACACCGCGCCGAACGCCAGCAACGTCCCCACGGCGAAGTCGTTCCCGCCCGTGCGGCCGAGACCGATGGCGCCGCTTCCGAAGGCGTCCCCGGCGACGAGGAACTCGCCGTCGTAGGTGTCGAGCGAGTCGGCGCAGGTGACGGTGTGGACGCCCGCGCGGACAGCGGTGAACTGCGTGTGCTGCTCGAACCCGCGCTTCGGGGTCATCCACCAGAGCGTGTCGTCCCACGACAGCGAGGGTCCCGCGCGCTGAGAGAGCTCGGCGCCGTCCGGACCCGATACCGAACACTCCAGCATCCCGAGCATCGCGGAGACACCACTGCCCCAGATGCCGACGCGCTCGCCCTCCTGCAGCTCGATCGTCGCCCCGCGTCCCAGCGGAACCGGATCGGCGTCACTCACGGAGGCGGCGACGGGCAACACCCAGAGCGTCCAGATCAGGACGCCGATGCACGCGCACAGAGCGGAGAACCCGAATGCCACGGCATCGCGATCGGCGAGCCGCCCTCGGGTCACGTGGCTTCGGGATCGAAGGGCGGCCGGTTGCTCGCGCTGAACTCCTGCGGGAGCGCACGGGGAGCGACAGGCTCCGCGATCGTCTCCCGCGCCTGCGTCGGCGTCGTCGTCGGCTGCGGCTCCTCGAACAGCGCGTCGCGGATGATGCGGCGGGGATCGTACTGACGGGGGTCGAGCTTGCGCCAGTCCACATCGTCGAGCTCCGGACCCATCTCCTCACGCATGCGGGACTTGGTCGAGCGGAGGTACTCGCCGGCCTTTCGGACCATGCGCGAGAAGCCCTCGGCAGCTCGCGGGAGACGCTCCGGGCCGATGATGAGGACCGCGATGAGACCGATCAGCAGCAGCTTCTCGAAGGTGAGCCCGAACGTCATCTCTACAGGCTACCGTCGCGCCTGCGGTCCGCGGGTACACCGAGCGAATACTCTGGAGGGAACCACTGGGCAGGCAGGGAGAAACAGGCCATGAGCGAGCACGACGCGAACGCGCGATTCCTTCGCGAGTCCATCGTGGAACCCGACTCCATCGCACGCGCACGCGCACACGCGGTCGAGCTCGGCGCGATGCCGATCAGCACCGTCGTCGGTTCCCAGATCGCCGTGCTCGCCGCCGCGACCGGCGCACGCTCGATCGTCGAGATCGGCACCGGTGCCGGCGTCTCCGGACTCTGGCTGCTGCACGGAGCGCCGCAGGCCGTGCTCACCTCGATCGACAACGAGCCCGAACACCTCGCGGCAGCGCGACAGGCATTCGCCGACGCGAAGGTACCGTCCACGAAGGTCCGCTTCATCACCGGGCGCGCCATCGACGTGCTCCCCCGTATGAATGAGTCCTCGTACGACATCGTGCTCGTCGACGCCGACCCCGACCACATCATCGAGTACGTCGAGCACGGACTCCGCCTCGCCCGCACCGGCGGCCTGGTGCTGGTGCCGCGGATCCTCGGCGGCGGCCGCGTGGCCGACCCGGTGCAGCGTGATGAGGTCACGTCGGCCTACCGCTCGCTGGTGCAGGAGACCCAGGAGTCCTCGGCCGTGTTGGCGACCGTGTCGCCCGCAGGTGAAGGACTGCTCCAGCTGATCAGGCTCGCCGACCGCGACTGAGAGTCGCCTCGCCCGGGTACGCCCCGGAATCGACAAAGGGCGGTGG
>NZ_JBLVOH010000107.1:0-5223 GCF_053543675.1 Microbacterium umsixpiens | reverse complement strand
GGCCTCAGCGTCGTTCACGGAGACGACCAGACGGCCGCCGCCTTCGAGCGGAACGCGCACGATGATGAGTCGTCCTTCTTTCACGGCCTCCATGGGTCCGTCTCCGGTCCTCGGCTTCATCGCTGCCATCGTGGCTCCCTTTCCTCCGGTGGTATGGAATGAGTTTATCGGGTGTCACCGGGACCTGGAGGTCACCGAGCAACAATTGGGTCGCCCGACACCGTCAGGGCACCTGCCAGAACGTGCTCCCGAGCGCATACACGTGGTAGATCCAGAGCCATTGGCCCAGGAGGCAGAGAGCCACCACACCGACGCGCCACCACCGCGATCGAGGAACCGCGACGGCGCCCCAGAGCGGGCTGAGAGGCAGCAGCAGGCGGAACGTGCTGGACTGTGGGAAGAACACCGCGAGGAGGTACAGCAGATAGCTGGCGCTCCACAGGCGGAGGTCGCCGCCGAGGGCGCGCACCTGGGGCGAGCGCAGGAGGGTGACGGCGGCCGCCGCGACCAGCAGCACGAGCGCCACCGGGCCCCACCACTGGGGCATGCCCCAGAGTGCGAACCAGAACTGCGACGCCTGAACCCATCCTTCGAACGGCAGGAAACCGTCGACGCCGCCGACGATCCAGTGCCGGCGCCACGCGAGTTCTGTCGCGAGATAGGCACCGGGATCGCCCGTGACGATACCGGCGATCAGTTGCCAGGCGAAGCCCGCCGCGGTCGCGAGCGCCCCGAGCGCGACGATGTGCGTGATCTCCCGCCCGGAGAGGGGTTCCTGCTTCCGGCGGAACCAGCGCACGACGCCGTGCAACCCGAGGTACAGGGCGAAGGCGAGGATCCCGGGGCGGGTGAAGGCCATCACCGGGATCAGGAGGTAGAGCCGGCCGTACTCGTGTCGGATCGTCGCATCGAGCGCGAGGAACAGCAGCAGCAGGAACAGCGTCTCGGCATAACCGACCTGGAACATCGCGGCGATCGGCCCGGCAGCGAAGAACACGACCGCCCAGAGCGCGGCGGAAGCGCCGATGCGGTCGCGAAGCAGGCGATGGAGCGCGAGGCACGCGAGATACCCCGCGGCCAGCGAGATCAGGAGAGCGCCGACACCCCAGGATCCGAAGAGGAAGCCCACCGCCTTCGCCGCAAATGCGAACACGGGCATGAATGCCCAGGCGTTCTCGGCGACCTCGCCCGACTCGGTCCGGGGAAGCTCGGTCGGATAACCGGACTCCGCGACCAGCCAGTACCACTGGGCATCCCACCCGAGGATGAAGTCTTCGAGTCCGGCATCGGCCCCGAAGCGCGAGAACGACGTCGACAGCGACGCGGCGATGAGCAGGAAGATCGTGGTCGTCGCCCGGGCCGCGACGTAGACGACCGCGATCCGCAGCGCGACCGGCGTCTGCGCCCACCGGCGAACCGTGCTCAGCGCGAGGTGAGCCATGCGCGCAGGCCCCGCTCCACGGCGTCGATCTGCGCGAGCGGCACGCGCTCCTCGTCGTGGTGCGCGAGGTGCGGGTCGCCGGGACCGTAGTTCACCGCAGGGATGCCGAGCGCCGAGAAACGGGCGACGTCGGTCCAGCCGTATTTCGGGCGAGGCTCGGCGCCCACAGCCGCAACGAACTGCTGCGCGATCTCGGCGTCGAGTCCGGGGCGCGCCCCCTCGGCTGCATCGGTGATCTCGATCTCGAAGCCGGCGAGAACCCCGCGCAAGTGCGCTTCGGCGTCCGCCGCGGACTTGCTGGGAGCGAAGCGATAGTTGACCTCGACCTCGCATGCGTCGGGGATGACGTTGCCCGCGACGCCGCCGGCGATGCGCACGGCGCTCAGGCTCTCCCGATACAGAAGGCCCTCGACCGGCACTTCCCTGGCGCGGTACTCCGCGAGCCGCGTCAGGATCGGAGCAGCACGGTGGATCGCGTTCTCGCCGATCCACGCTCGTGCACTGTGCGCGCGAACGCCGGTCGTGCGCACGATCGCGCGCAGCGTGCCGTTGCATCCGCCCTCGACCTCGCCGTTGGACGGTTCGCCGAGGATGGCGAAGTCCGCCCGGAACAGGTCGGGTCGCACGACGGCGAGCAGGCCGAGGCCGTTCTTGGACGCCTCGATCTCCTCGTTGTCGTACCACATCCAGGTGATGTCGATCGCGGGATCGGTGAGCTCTGCGGCGAGCTTGAGCTGCACGGCCGTGCCCGCCTTCATGTCGACGGTTCCCCGCCCCCAGAGGTAGGGCACACCGTCGATCTCGATGTCCCTGGTCGGGAGGTTCGCGTTGATCGGCACGGTGTCGATGTGTCCGGCGATGGCGACGCGCTGAGCGCGCCCGAGTTCGGTGCGGGCGACGATCGTGTTGCCGTGGCGGAAGACCTCGAGGTGGGACAGCGGGGTGATGGCCGCTTCGATCGCATCGGCGAGGGTCTTCTCGTCGCCGGACACGCTCGGGATGTCACAGATCGCACGAGTGAGGTCGACGGAGGACGCGGTCAGATCGAGCACCATGGGTCAAGCCTACTTACCCCGTCATGCGTGAAGTCCCTCGCCTCCCGGCGCGATAGCGTGGAGGGATGAGCGACGCACGCACCGTATGGGGTATCGGCCTGACCACGATCGCCGGCGACGGCACGGTCCTCGACGCGTGGTACCCGGACGTGCGCACGGGATCTGCCGCTGCAGACGATGCCGCCGTCGCCGCGCTCGAGCCCCTGGTCGGCGCCGATGAGCGACGGAACGTGACCGTCGAGATCATCCGGCTCCAGATCGACCTCGACGAGGCTCCCGGTTCCACGGCGGACGCGTACCTGCGGCTGCATGCCCTCTCGCACCTCGTCGTGCGCCCCAACGAGCTGAACCTGGACGGCATCTTCGGCCATCTGCCGAACGTCGCCTGGACGAACGCCGGGCCGGTACTCCCCGCCGACGCCGCGCGTCTGCGGCCGCACCTCCAGCGCGCCGGCATCCAGGTGCAGGGCCTGGACAAATTCCCCCGCCTGACCGACTACGTGCAGCCTGCGGGCGTCCGGATCGCCGACGCCTCGCGCGTGCGGCTCGGCGCACATCTCTCCCCCGGCACCACCGTCATGCATGAGGGCTTCGTCAACTTCAACGCCGGGACGCTCGGCTCCTCCATGGTCGAGGGACGCATCTCGCAGGGCGTCGTCGTGGGCGACGGCAGCGACATCGGCGGCGGCTCCTCGATCATGGGCACGCTCTCGGGCGGTGGCACTCACCGGGTGTCGATCGGTGCACGCACCCTGCTCGGAGCGAACGCCGGCATCGGCATCTCCCTCGGCGACGACTGCGTCGTGGAGGCGGGCCTGTACGTGACCGCCGGGACGAAGATCGTGCTGGTCGACGGCCCGGTGACGCCGGACGGCGTACGGAAGACCGTGAAGGGCGGAGAGCTCTCCGGCCAGGACGGACTGCTCTTCCGACGGAACTCCCTCAGCGGCGCCGTCGAGGCCGTGCGCCGCGCCGGAGTGGGCGTGACGCTCAACGAGGCCCTCCACGCCTGAGAGCCGCCCGCGCGCCTTCATCGTCAGCCCGCGACCCGCGCGTGGAGGCGGCATGCAGCCGACGGCATGCACGCACTGGTAGACTGACACCGTTGTCCGCACCGCCGGTGCTGCAACATCGTCGTCGTCATGGGGTCTCCGAGGACCGAAGCGAGCAGAACTGCTCCCACCACCAGCATGAGCTGGCATTTCGAACGGCGAACCGATGCGCAATTCCTGCGCCGTCGCCCACCTCACCCCTTATCTCGCGCCGATCACTCGTGCGCTGACGGAGTTTCTGCATGTCTACTTTCCTTGAACTCGGCGTTCCCGCCGAGCTCGCCGCCGTTCTCGCCGATTCGGGCAAGACGGAGGCCTTCGCGATCCAGCGCGACACCCTTCCCGACTCCCTCGCGGGACGCGACCTCCTGGGCCGCGGACGCACGGGCAGCGGCAAGACCATCGCCTTCGCCCTGCCGCTCGTGACTCGCCTCGCCGCATCCGGCGGTCAGCGCCGCGCAGGTCTCCCGCGCGGACTCGTCCTCGCTCCGACCCGCGAGCTCGCGACGCAGATCGCCGCGACCATCGCCCCGCTCGCCGAGGCTGCCGGTCTGCGCGTCACGACCGTCTTCGGCGGCGTCAGCCAGCGTCCGCAGGAGCAGGCGCTGCGCGGCGGCGTCGACATCGTCGTGGCCTGCCCCGGTCGGCTCGAAGACCTCATGAAGCAGCAGGTCGTGCGCCTCAGCGCGATCGAGGTCACCGTGCTCGACGAGGCCGACCACATGGCCGACCTCGGCTTCCTCCCCGGCGTCACCCGCATCCTCACCGCAACGCCGGCCGGTGGCCAGCGTCTCCTGTTCAGCGCCACGCTGGACCGCGGCATCGACACCCTCGCCCGCCGTTTCCTCTCGAACGCGGTCAGCCACGAGGTCGATGAAGAGAGCGTGCCCGTGGGCGAGATGACCCACCGCGTGCTGGTCGTCGACTCCACCGATAACAAGACCGCTCTCGTGAAGGAGCTCGCCTCCGGCACCGGACGCCGCATCCTCTTCACCCGCACCAAGCACCAGGCGAAGAAGCTCGCGAAGCAGCTCACGGCTGCCGGGATCCCGGCCGTCGACCTGCACGGCAACCTGTCGCAGAACGCTCGTGAGCGCAACCTCGGCGCCTTCTCCGCCGCACCGGAAGACGGCGGAGTGCGCGTTCTCGTCGCGACCGACGTCGCCGCCCGTGGCGTGCACGTCGACAACGTCGACCTCGTCGTCCACGTCGACCCGCCCGTCGAGCACAAGGCATACCTGCACCGTTCCGGACGTACGGCCCGTGCCGGTGCTGCCGGCACCGTCGTGACCGTCGTGCTCCCCGAGCAGCGCCGTGACGTCAAGGACCTGCTGCGCAAGGCGGCCATCTCGGCTGCGCTGGAAGATGTCACGACCGCTGCCGTCACGGCCCTGGTCCCCGAGCGCGCCCCGCACGTGCGCCCGGCTCCCGTGCAGGCTCCGCAGCAGCAGCAGCGTCAGTCGTCCAAGCAGCGTCCCGCCGGCGGCGAGAAGAGCGGCGCGGCGAACCCGCCCGCGCGTCGTCGTCGCCGCCCCCGCGCCGGTGGCGCCGGCGGCCAGGGCAGCGGCTACCAGGGCGGCGGTTACTCCACGCAGAGCGGCCAGTCCCGTCAGGGCGGTGGCCGCAGCTCGCAGGGTCGCTGACCCGCGGGCGCAGCTCGACTGAAAAGCGGCCC
>NZ_JBLVOH010000106.1:0-5275 GCF_053543675.1 Microbacterium umsixpiens | reverse complement strand
CGCCGCCCGTCGTGCGGAGCTCGGCCTGGATGACCCGCTGCTGGAGCAGTACGGCCGGTTCATCGAGCGGATCGTCACCTTCGACTTCGGCGAATCGATCTCGACAGGCAACAGCGTGGCCGTCGAGATCGCCGCGCGACTGCCGTACACGGTGCAGCTCGGCCTCTACGCGTTCCTGCTGGCGATGCTCGTCTCGATCCCGCTCGGGATCTGGATGGCCGTGCGCACCGAGAACGGGCGCGGCGAGCGCACCAACGCCGCCTTCAACGCGATCTCCGGGTTCTTCGCCTCGATCCCCGACTTCCTCATCGCGATCTCCCTGGTGATGATCTTCGCGGTCGGTCTGCGCTGGCTGCCGGCCGCCGGGGGAGAGGGCGTGACCGCGTTCATCCTTCCGGTGCTCACGATGTCGCTCGGTCTCATCGCCGTGCTCAGCCGTCTGATGAAGGCCGAGACGACCCGGGTGCTGCGCGAGGACTACACGCGCACCGCCCGCGCCAACAACCTTCCTCCCCGCGTGGTGCTCTTCCGGCATGTGCTGCCCAACGTGATGACCGCCACGCTCACCTACTCGGGCATGATGCTGGCCTCGCTCATGGGCGGCGCGATCATCACCGAGACCGTATTCGGATGGCCGGGCATCGGCAACCTCTTCGTCAAGTCCATCGCCGTGTACGACTATCCGCTTCTGGAAGGTCTGGTGATCATCATCGCGACGTTCTCGCTCGTTGCCACCTTCATCGTCGATCTGATCCTCGCGAAGGTCGATCCCAAGTCTCTGATCCGGAGCAGCTGATGACCGAGTCCCTCACCACCACGCTCGGCACCAAGACGCCCCGACGACTGCTGCGGCGGGTGTTCCAGACGCCGGCGGGCCTGGTCGGGTTCGTCCTCGTCCTGTTCTGGGTGCTCGCCGCCCTCTTCGCTCCGTTCTTCCTCGAACCGCAGGCGAACGACTTCGACACCGCCAATCCGCTCGCCGGGCCCTCTCTCGAGCACTGGTTCGGCACCGACGCCCTGGGGCGCGACGTCCTGAGCCGTGTGCTCGTGGCGGCACGACTGACCTTCGCGCTCACCTTCGGTGCCGTCATCATCTCTCTCGTTCTGGGTGTGTTCATCGGGGTGCTCGCGGCCGTGCTCGGCAACGGTGCCCGCCAGGTGCTGTTCCAGCTGATCGCCGCGGCGACCGCGTTCCCCTCGATCATCCTCGCCCTGCTGCTGGCGACGATGCTCGGCCGCTCGGGAACCGCCGCGATGCTCGGTCTCGCGCTCGCCGGTGTGCCGTCGACCGCGCGACTGGTGGTCAACCTCACCGCCACCGTCGCGGGCGCCGACTTCGTCGGAAGTGCGCGCCTTCTCGGCGTGCCCAAGGGGCGACTGATGTGGCGCTACATCGTCCCCAACGTGGCCGAGCCGATCGTCACGCTCACCGTCGTGACCATGGGCGCGAGCCTCATGATGATGGCCGCCCTCTCGTTCCTCGGCATCGGAGTGCAGCCGCCCGAGTACGACTGGGGCGGGATGATCGCCGAGGCGATGAAGGACATCTACTCCACGCCCTGGACCACGATCGGCCCTGCCGTGGCGATCGTCTCCGCCGGGATCGGATTCAGCCTGCTCGGCGAGAAGCTCGCGGAGCTTCTCGACCCGCGGGGCGCGGTGATGACCCCGGGCCGGATGCTGCGCCGTCTCGCCCGCGACCGCGGCCGTGGTGGAGCACCCGCCGCCGAGATCGACGACGCACCGTCGTCGCAGGCCCCGAAGGGCGAGCTGCCGCAAGACGTGGTGCTCGGTGTGCAGAACCTGCGCGTCTTCACCGGCCACGGCGACGATCGGCGCGAGCTCGTGCGCGGGATCGACCTGATCGTCCGCCGCGGTGAGCGCGTCGGCATCGTCGGAGAGTCCGGCTCCGGGAAGAGCCTCACCATCTCGGCGCTCGCCCACATGCTCCCCGGCCTGCTCGAAGCCGAGGTCGACGCGCACACCTTCCTCGGCACGGATCTGCGCGGGCTCAGCCGTTCACGCCTCCGCCGCATCATCGGCGCGAAGATGCCGATGATCTTCCAGGACCCGATGTCATCGCTCAACCCGTCGCTCACGGTGGGGAGGCAGATGCGCGACAAGCTCGACGCCCACACCTCGTTGCGCGGTGCTGCGGCGAAGGCGCGCATGATCGAAGCACTCGAGAACGTCGGCATCCCCGAGCCCGCGCGGCGCCTTCGGCAGCATCCGCACGAGCTGTCGGGCGGCCAGCGTCAGCGCGTCATGATCGCGATGGCCACGCTCGGCGATCCGCAGGTGATCCTCGCCGACGAGCCGACGACCGCGCTCGACGTGTCGGTGCAGGCGCAGGTCATCGACCTGTTGAAGAAGCTCAACGAGGAAGACGGGACGGCGCTGGTGATGGTCTCGCACGACCTGGCGCTGATCAGCCAGGTCTGCGAACGCGTGATCGTCATGTACGACGGGCGCATCGTCGAGGAGGGCCCCATGGCCGAGGTGATCGGTGACCCGCAGCATCCGTACACGAGGGCGCTGCTCGGCGCGGTACCCGATCTCTCGGGTGGCACCGCGCACGAGCTGACCACGATCGACGACTACTCGTGGAACACGGACGAATACCGCGCCGCCCATCCGGTGCCCCGGCACACGGACTCCGCAGCGAGCGTCGCAGGAGGTGCACGATGAGCGGTCAGCTGATCGGCTCGGACATCCATGTCGTCTACGGGCGCGGCGCCACCCGGGTGCACGCCGTGCGCGGGGTGAGCGTCGCGGTCTCGACCGAGCGCTCGCTGGGCCTGGCCGGAGAATCCGGATCGGGCAAGTCGACGCTCGCCCGCGCCCTCGTGGGCATGAGCCGGCCCACCGACGGGCGCGTGGAATGGAACGGCGCCCGATTGGAGACGCTGCCCGCGCGCGGCGTGGGATCTCGTCCTCGCATCGTGCAGATGGTGTTCCAGGACCCGATGTCGTCGCTGAACCCGCGCATGACCGTGGGCGATGCGATCCGCGAGGCGCTGCAGGTCAACGACATCCCGGGAGACCACCGCACGGAGACGGTCCGGCTGCTGAACATCGTCGGTCTGAGTGCGACGGACGTCGAGAAGTATCCGTTCCAGTTCTCCGGCGGGCAGCGTCAGCGCGTGGCGATCGCCCGTGCGCTGGCCGTGCGACCCGAGGTGCTCGTCTGCGACGAGGCCACGAGCGCGCTCGACGTGAGCGTGCAGGCGTCGGTGCTGAACCTCCTCCGTGACATCCGCCGCGAGTCCGGGCTCGCGCTCGCCGTGGTGTCGCACAACCTCGATGTGCTGCGCTACCTCTGCGACGACATCGCCGTCATGCGGCAGGGCGTCGTCGTGGAGAACCGGCCGGCGGAGGACCTGTTCCGCGACCCGCACGATCCCTACACGCGGATGCTGCTCGACGCCGTGCCCCGGTTCTCGGTGACGCCGGGGATCGACCGGGGGACGGCCGCATGATCGACGAACGCGCCATCGCCGACCACTTCCCGCATCGTCCGCGCGGGTACTTCGATCACGCGGCGGTGAGCACGGTCCCGGTCGAGGTGGAGTCGGCCGTCGCCGGAGTCGCGCGCGCTCTCGGTCGCGGGACGCGCGGTTCGTCGGACTGGCATGAGCTCACGGATGACGTGTCGGTGCTGCTGGCGGATGAGCTCGGGGTCGCGGCGACCGCGGTCTCGGTGCTGGCGAACACCGGCACGGCGATCAACTCCGTGGCCCGCGCGATCCCCTTCGTCGGTGGAGACGAGGTCATCGTGCTCGCCGATGACTTCCCGAGCCCGCGGATGCCGTGGCACACGATCCCCGGGCTCTCCGTCCAGGAGGTCGCCACCACCGCGCACGCCGACCGCACGACGGCGCTCATCGCGGCGATCAGCCCGGGCACGCGGGCGGTCTCGGTGACGCACGTGCACGCGACGACGGGTGATGTTCTCGACCTTGCTCGGCTGCACGACGCGTGCGTGTCTGCGGACGCGCTCCTGATCGTGGACGGGGCGCAGGCGGCCGGGATGCTCCCCGGTGCCGCTCGCGACGCCGACGTCTACGTCGCCGCGTCGTACAAGTGGCTGCTGGCGGGATTCGGCGCCGCCGTGGTCGCGACCGGCGAGCGCTTCGACGACCGCGCGGTCCCGGGGCTCATCGGCTACATGAACGGGCCGCCCTCGCCGCGACTGGCCGTCGGCCACAGCAACCTGTTCGGCATGGCCGCGCTGCAGGCCGCGGCCCGCGTGCGGCAGGGGATCGGGCTCGAGGCCATCCGCGCGCACACGCTCTCGCTCGCCCGGCGCATCGCCGACGGAGCAGCCGACCTCGGCCTGCCTCCGGCCGTCGCCGAGCCCGCATCGGGCATCGTCAGCCTCACGGTGGCGGACGCCCCGACACTGACCGACCGGCTGAAAGACCGCGGAATCACCACGACCGTCCGGGACGGCGCCCTGCGCGTCTCGCCGTACCTGACGACGACCCACGACGACGTCGACCTGCTGCTGTCTGCGCTGACAGAGCTCGCGCCGGCACACCATCCCCATGGAGGACACTCATGACCACGCGCGCCACCCTCGTGCCGCAGCCCAAAGGCCCCTACGCCACGACCAGGCGGGTCGGCGACGTGCTCTACCTGTCGGGCCAGGGATCGATCGACGTGGCAACGGGCGATGCCGTGCTCGACGACATCGGCGCGCAGACCCGCCGCACGCTCGAGAACGTCGAGGCGCTGCTGCACTCGGAGGGATTCGCCCTCGAAGACCTGGCGCAGATCGTGTGCTTCCTCACCGACATGGATGAGTGGCCGGCCATGAACGAGGCGTATGCGGCGTACCTGAGCGATCGCGCCCACCCGGTGCGGACGGCGGTGGAGGTCTCCCGGCTGCCGTTCGGGATCAGCGTCGAGATGTCGTGCATCGCGCATCGACCGGCAGCTCGGGGATGAGCATGCCGCGGTTCGAGCTCGACCTCCGGCCCGTCGCGGACGGCGATGTGTGGACGGCGTTCGACGTGCACTACCTCGTCGACCTGCCCGCGGTGGCGGCGGGCGAGACGCTGCTCAGCATCCCGGAGGTCGTCGTCTCGATTCCGGCGACGCCCTACCGCACGGAGGATCTCGCCGTCTCCGACGACGCGGGGCCGCTGGTGCTCACGGAAGCCGAGCCCACGTCGGATTCCTCCGGTGTCTACCGTCACTGGGTCGCGGATCGCACGACGGAGGGCCGTGTCGAGGTCTCCTTCCGGGCGTCCGTGCGACCCCACGACGAACT
>NZ_JBLVOH010000105.1:0-5335 GCF_053543675.1 Microbacterium umsixpiens | reverse complement strand
CCGGGGCCTTTCTGCGGAGTTGTGAACAGCCGGCGGGAGACCGCACGCCCGCCGGACGGGAACTACTCCCCGCGGTCGCGCAGCTCGCGCCGCGTGAGCTGGGGCGCGTGCGGCAGGCCGGACGCGTCGATCAGCACCGATCCGGCCGGAGCCACAGCGGCACCCGACGTGTCGGGGTCGACGGGAGCATCCGGCTTCGGCGCTCCCCCGGCATCCGATCCTCCGGCCTTGCGCGCGGCCCGCCGCTCTCTGGCACCCTCGACGAGGTTGTAGAGGGTGGGCAGCACGATCAGCGTCAGCACGGTCGAGGAGAGTAGGCCGCCGATCACGACGATCGCGAGCGGCTGCGAGATGAACCCGCCGTGGCCGGTGATGCCGAGAGCCATCGGCGTCAGCGCGAGGATTGTGGCGAGTGCCGTCATGAGGATCGGACGCAGACGCTTCTCGCCACCGGCCTTCACCGCCTCGATGGTCGACAGACCCTTCTCCCTGTACTGGTTCACGAGGTCGACGAGCACGATCGCGTTCGTCACCACGATGCCGATGAGCATCAGCACACCGATCAGCGAGGCGACGCCCAGCGGCACGCCCGTGACGATCTGCAGCAGGATCGCGCCGGTCGCCGCGAACGGCACCGAGACGAGCAGCAGCAGCGGCTGGCGCAGCGACTTGAACACCGCGACCATCACCACGTAGACGATCAGGATCGCCGCGAGCATCGCGAGTCCGAGCTGCGAGAACGAGTCGGCCTGCTGCGAGGCGACACCGCCGACCTCGGCCGAGGCACCGTCGGGCAGGTCGGCTGCGGCGAGCGCCTCGGTCACCGACTGCGTGGCGGTGGCGAGGTTGTCGGATGCCGGCGGCACGGTGACCGTCGATGTCCGGCGCCCCTGCTCGGTCGTGATCGAGGTGGGGCCGTTGCGCTGCTCGACCGTCGCGATGTCCTGCAGCTGCACGACGCCGAGCGGGGTCGGGATCGCGAGCTCCTTGAGCGCCTGGACAGTGGTCGGTGGCTCCGGCGTGACGATGTAGATGGTCAGCGCGGTGTCGTCGATCTCGACCGATCCGGCCTGCTGCGGACGCATGGTGTTCGAGACGATCGAGCCGACCGCGACCTCGGAGAGACCGCGCTGGGCGGCTGCCTCCCGGTCGACGACCACGGCGATGTACGGCAGCGAGGCGGCGAGGTTGTCGGTCACCTGGCCGACGCCGTCGCGTCCGTCGAGCTCCTCGACGACCGAGGTGGTCGCGGTCTGCAGGTCGTCGGCGTTGGATGCCGTGACCGTGATCTCGATGTCGCTCGAGCCGAAGCCGGCGGATGCCGCGACCGACACCTCGCCCACGTCGTCGCCGAGTCCGTCGATCGCGTCCTGCACGTCGGCGCGCAGCTTCTCCTGGTCGGCGTCGCCGTCGGTGAGCACCGAGTAGGTGACACCCGCTCCGCCCGAGAAGGCGTCGCTGAGGGCCGAGCCGCTGGTGCCGATCGAGGCCTGCACGTGCTCGATGCCGTCGATGCCGAGGAGTGCGTCCTCGACCTCGACCGCGGCATCTGACTTCGCCTGCAGGCTCGCGGTCGGGCCGAGGTCCTGCGTGACGGTCATGGTGTTCTGGCCGGAGTCGCTCAAGAAGTTGATCTTCATGAGCGGTGCGGCGGCGAGCGTGGCGCCGAGCACGACGACGGCGAGGATCACCGTGACACCGGAGTGCTTGAGGGTCCAGCCGAGGATCGGCCGGTAGACGCGCTGCAGCTGCGTCGGCGGAGCATCCGGGTGCTCGGGGTCGATGACGTTGCCGTGCTCGTCGACGAGCTCCTTGCCCGGCTTCAGGAACCAGTACGCGAGCACCGGGACGATGGTGAGGGCCACCAGGAGCGAGGCGACCATCGCGATGGTCACGGTCATGGCGAACGGTCGGAACAGCTCGCCGACCATGTCGCCGACGAAGACGATCGGCAGGAACACCGCGACCGTCGTGATCGTGGATGCCGTGATCGCCATGGCGACCTCGCGCACGGCGAGGCGGATCGCATCACCCTTGTCGGCATCGCCGACGTAGTGACGCTTGATGTTCTCGATCACCACGATGGAGTCGTCGACCACGCGGCCGATCGCGATCGTGAGCGCGCCGAGGGTCAGCACGTTCAGCGAGTAGCCGAACGCCTGCAGCCCGATGAAGGTGATGAGCACGCTGGTCGGGATCGAGATGGCGGTGACGAGCGTGGAGCGGATCGACATCAGGAACACGAGGATCACGATCACCGCGAACACGAGTCCGAGCAGGCCCTCGGTCGCGAGCGTCTCGATCGACTGCACGATGAACGGCGCCTGGTCGAAGATGATCGTGAACTCGGCGTCGGGGAAGGCGTCGCTGATCGTGTCGAGCGCGGCGATGACGCCGTTCGACACCTCCACGGTGTTGGCGGCGGGGAGCTTGGTGATCGAGATCGAGAGCGCGTCCTTGCCGTCGACGCGCGAGATCGAGGTGACCGGGTCGGACTCCTGCGCGACCGTGGCCACATCGCCGATGGTCGAGGTGGTGCCGACGAGCGGGAGTGCCGCGATCTCTTCGACCGAGGTGATCTTCGCTCCGGTCTGCACCGTGAGCGTCTGACCGTTCTCGGTGATGTCACCGCCGGGGAAGAGCGTGCCGTTCTGCTGCAGCGCATTGCTGATCGCCTGCGTGCTCTGGCCTTCGGCGGCGAGCTTCGCGGCGTCGGGCGTGATGCTGATGCGCTGCCCGACACCGCCGACGATCTCGGCGGCGTTCACGCCATCGACGTCTTCCAGCTCGGGGATCGCGACGGATTCGAGCTCGGCCTGCGCGTTGTCGGCATCCTCGAATCCGGTGACGGCCACCTGGATCACCGGGAAGTCGTCGATGGAGACCGACAGCACCTGCGGGGCCACGTCTTCCGGCAACTGCGAGGAGACGCGGTTGATCGCCTGCTGGATCTTCTGCTCGGCGGTGGCGAGGTTGGTGCCGTAGGCGAACATCGCCTGCACGATCGAGGCGTTCGTGGTGCTGGTGGCCGTGGTCGACTCCAACCCCGGCACGCCCTGGATCGCCGACTCGATCGGCGTCGACACGTCGTTCTCGACCACCTCCGGCGAGGCACCCGGGTACGTCGTCATGACGACGAGCGCCGGCAGCTCGAGCGAAGGGATCAGCTCCTGCTTGAGGTTGGTGAGCGCGAGCCCGCCGAACACCGCCGCGACGATGGTGATCAGGGCGATGAGCGCGCGGTTCTTGAGGCTCAGGATGGCGAGTTTCGACAAGGCGGTTTCCTCGGTGTCAGGGTGTGGCTGTCGCTGCGGAGGGAGTGGAGACGGAATCTCCGAGGATCCGCGCCAGTGCGGTCTCGATGAAGGACTGTTCGAGGTGGGCGTCGCGGATCTGCATGCTCCACATGACGCCGTCGATGAAGATCATCGCCGCTCGGGCGCGGTCTTCGCCATAGGTCGGCTCGAGAAGTTCCACGAGCCGGTCGGAGAGATGACGTGCGAGCTCGCGCAGCCGGGGGTCGTGCACGGCGGCGGTCACCACGGCCCGGTCGGCCTGGACGGCGTGGTGGTCGTCGAGGCTCTCGAACACGAGCGCGGCGATCACGGCGGGGCTGTCCCCGCGGTCGGCGATGGTCTGCCGGACGCCGTCGAGGCGCGCATCCACCTCCTCGGCGAGGGCGCGGAAGGCGGCGGAGCGGAGGTCGTCGAGGGTGTCGAAGTACTGGGTGGTCGCGCCGAGGGGAACGCCCGCGCGGGCGGCGACCTTGCGGTGGGTGACGGCCTCGGCGCCCACTTCGACGATGAGCTCGGCGGCCGCGGTCACGATCTCGCGACGGCGCGCTTCAGGGTCACGTCGACGACGCGACCCATCACCCATCCGAACCCCCTGGACATCCGTACATGTACGTTTGTACATTTCCGGATTGTGAGGACGCTGGGAGCGGTCAGACCAGCGCGCCGACGGCCAGCCCGAGACCCGCCGCGAGCAGGCCGAGCAGGAGCATCCCGACGGCATTGAAGACGGATGCCGGGCGCTCGCCGTCGCGCCACAGGGCGACCGTGTCGAGCATCGCGGTGCTGAAGGTCGTATAGCCGCCGAGCAGGCCGGCACCGAGGAGGAACGCGGCATCCGGCAGTGCGGTCGTGACGATGCCCAGCGCGAAGGATCCGGAGAGGTTCACCAGCAGGATCCCCCACGGGAACCGCCGACCGGCCAGCCGTGCGACGCCGAGGTCGACGAGGTATCGCAGCACCGCGCCGACTCCCCCGGCGAGCGCAGCGCCGACGAACAGCAGCGGGCTCACGATGCCGCTCCGGCGCGCGGGCGGGCGATGCGCAGCCCGAGAGCTGCCGCGCCGAGTCCGAGCACGAGACTCCCCGCGGCATAGGCGAACGCGAGCACGGGAGCATCCGCCCACAGCTGCACGCTCCCCGTCATGAACGCGCTGTACGTCGTGAAGCCGCCCAGCACCCCGGTGCCGAGCAGCAGTCGCAGATCCGTGGATGCGGGAATCCGCGCGGCCAGCACACCGATCAGCAGGGCACCGACCACGTTCGCGACGAGCACCGCGACGGGTACACCGCCGGCGTCCGGGAGAGCGAGCCCCAGGCCGAGCCGTGCCGCCGTGCCCACCGTGCCGCCGGCGGCGACGAGGAGGATGCGGCGGAGGGTCACGTCGCCACTGTAGTCGCGCGTGACAGTGCGCCGCGGCGATGTCAAGGGCGTGGATGCCGGGCACCGCACGCCGTTGACTGTGCGCATGACCCCTCTGTGGAAGCTCGAGAAGTCGCTGCCGACCGGATCGCCCTTCGAGGAGGGTGCGCGACACGACGTCGTGGTCGTCGGCGCCGGCATCACCGGCCTCACGACGGCCGTCATGCTCACCCGGGCCGGGCTCGATGTGGCCGTGATCGACGCGGGTGGCATCGCCGAGCTCGCGACCGGCGCGAACACCGGCAAGCTGTCACTCCTGCAGGGGTCACGGCTCGCGACGATCCGCCGCCACCACCCGGCGTCGCTCGTGCGCGCGTACGTCGACGCCAACAGGTCGGGGATGGAGTGGCTGACCGCCTTCGCCGAGAGCGCGGACGTGCCGTTCACCCGCCACACCGACCACTCCTACGCGCAGGGGCCCGACGGCGCAGGAGACGTGCGCGACCAGCACGACGCCGCCCGCGAGGCCGGGCTGCCGACACGGATGCTGGCCGCCACCACCGTGCCGTCGACGCCGTTCCCGGTGGCCGCCGCCGTGGCCCTCGACGACCAGATCGCGATCGACCCGGTCGCTGTCACCGTCGCGCTCGCCCACGAGCTGCTGAGCGCCGGCGGCATG
>NZ_JBLVOH010000104.1:29864-30420 GCF_053543675.1 Microbacterium umsixpiens | reverse complement strand
CGGGTGGACCCGGCGGTGCCGGTGGTCCTGGTGCACGTCCCGGCGGTGGCGGCGGCTTCGCCGGTCGTCCCGGTGGCGGTGGCGGTCGTGGCCGTGGTCCCGGCGGTGGTACCGCAGGTGCCTTCGGCAAGGGTGGCGGCAAGAGCAAGCAGCGCAAGTCGCGGCGGGCGAAGCGGCAAGAGTTCGAGATGCGGAGTGCTCCGGTCGTCGGTGGCGTCAACGTCACCCGCGGCAACGGAGAGGTCATCCGCATGCGCCGCGGCGCATCCATCGCGGACTTCGCCGACAAGATCGAGACGCTGACCGGCTACACGGTCCAGCCCGGAACCCTCGTCACCATCCTCTTCAACCTGGGCGAGATGGCCACGGCCACCGAGTCCCTCGATGAGGCGACGTTCGAGGTCCTGGGCGCCGAGCTCGGCTACAAGATCCAGATGGTCTCGCCCGAGGACGAGGACAAGGAGCTCCTCGAGGGCTTCGGTCTCGACCTCGAGGCCGAGCTGGAGGCGGAGAGCGAAGACGACCTCGAGATCCGTCCTCCGGTCGTGGCCGTCAT
>NZ_JBLVOH010000104.1:28272-29844 GCF_053543675.1 Microbacterium umsixpiens | reverse complement strand
GTCATGGGTCACGTCGACCACGGTAAGACGCGACTGCTCGACGCGATCCGTCAGACGAACGTCATCGAGGGTGAAGCCGGTGGCATCACCCAGCACATCGGTGCGTACCAGGTCTGGACCGAGCACGAGGGCATCGAGCGGGCCATCACGTTCATCGACACCCCGGGTCACGAGGCGTTCACTGCCATGCGTGCCCGTGGTGCGCAGGTCACCGACCTCGCGATCCTCGTGGTCGCAGCCGACGACGGCATCATGCCGCAGACGGTCGAGGCGCTGAACCACGCGCAGGCGGCGAACGTGCCGATCGTGGTCGCGGTGAACAAGGTGGACAAGCCCGACGCGAACCCGTCGAAGGTGCGTCAGCAGCTCACCGAGTACGGCCTGGTCGCCGAGGAGTTCGGTGGCGACGTCATGTTCGTCGACGTCTCCGCTCGCGCCAACACGGGTATCCAGGAGCTCCTGGACGCCGTGCTGCTCACGGCCGACGCAGGTCTCGATCTGACCGCCAACCCGAACAAGGGTGCCCGCGGTGTCGCGATCGAGGCGAAGCTCGACAAGGGTCGCGGTTCTGTCGCCACCGTGCTGATCCAGTCCGGAACGCTCCGGATCGGTGACGCCATCGTCGCCGGAACGGCCTACGGTCGCGTGCGTGCCATGGCCGACGAGAACGGCGAGCAGGTCCTCGAGGCCTACCCGTCGCGTCCGGTGCAGGTGCAGGGTCTGAACTCCGTGCCGCGTGCCGGTGACGTCTTCATCGTCACCGAGGAAGACCGCATGGCCCGCCAGATCGCTGAGAAGCGTGAAGCAGTCGAGCGCAACGCCCAGCTGGCCAAGGCCCGCAAGCGCATCTCGCTCGAAGACTTCACCCGTGCTCTCGAAGACGGCAAGGTCGAGTCGCTCAACCTCATCATCAAGGGTGACGTCTCCGGTGCCGTCGAGGCGCTGGAGGAGTCGCTCCTCAAGATCGAGGTCGACGACTCGGTGCAGCTGCGCATCATCCACCGCGGCGTCGGTGCGATCACCGAGTCCGACGTGAACCTGGCGACGATCGACAACGCGATCATCGTGGGCTTCAATGTCCGCCCCGACACGAAGGCGCGCGAGCGCGCCGCCCGTGAAGGCGTGGACATCCGTTTCTACTCCGTCATCTACAACGCGATCGACGAGATCGAGAGCTCGCTCAAGGGCATGCTCAAGCCGGAGTACGAAGAGGTCCAGTCGGGTGTCGCCGAGATCCGCGAGGTGTTCCGCTCCTCGAAGTTCGGCAACATCGCCGGTGTCATCGTGCGATCGGGAACGATCACGCGAAACGCCAAGGCTCGTGTCATCCGCGACGGCGTCGTGCTGGCCGATGGTCTCGCCATCGAGTCGCTGCGTCGCTTCAAGGATGACGTCACCGAGGTCCGTACCGACTACGAGGCCGGTATCGGTCTCGGAAAGTACAACGACATCCAGATCGGCGACGAGATCGAGACGACCGAGCTCATCGAGAAGCCTCGCGGCTGATCAATTTCGAAACACCTTCGGGCGTCCTTCGCTCCCGCTCCTCCGGAGCGCGGAGAGGAGGACGCC
>NZ_JBLVOH010000104.1:26900-28252 GCF_053543675.1 Microbacterium umsixpiens | reverse complement strand
ACGCCCTGAGGGTTCCTGGACAGGGAGAGAACAATGGCAGGCGAACGACAGGCCCGACTCGCGGATCGTATCCGCGTGATCCTCGCCGAGCGGCTGGAGAAGGGGCTGCGCGATCCGCGCCTCGGCTTCGTCACCATCACCGACGTCCGTGTGACCGGTGACCTTCAGCACGCATCGGTGTTCTACACGGTGCTGGGCACGGAAGAAGAGCGCATCGCCAGCGGTGCCGCGCTCACTTCGGCGACCGGCATGCTGCGCAGCGAGGTCGGGCGGCAGCTGAGCACCCGTCTGGTGCCCACGCTCGAGTTCATCCCGGATGCCCTCCCGGAGAACGCGGACCATATCGGTGCGCTGCTCCGCGAGGCACAGCAGCGCGATGCCGACGTCGCGAAACTCGCGTCCTCCGCATCTCACGCCGGCGACGCCGATCCGTACCGCACGGAGGACGACCCGGAGTGATCGCCGTTTGATACGCTCGGCTTCGCGGGAACGCTTCCGTGAAGCTGGGGGAACGGCATCGAGGGTACGGGTACACAGGGGGCTCTCTTCGTCGCGCCCGCCGCGTTGGGCGTGTTGCTGGACGAGCTCCTGGAGCTCGACCTCGGCTGTGTGCCGCACGTGCTCGCCCGTCTCGCTGCCGAGCTGGACGCGGATTCTCCGACGATCCGCGAAGTCGCCGAGCGCCTGTCAGCGGACCAACGCCACGGTCGGCTCCCGCTGCCCAGCCCGCTCCCGCTCGTGCCCTCGATCGTGCGGAGATTCGACGCCACGCAGTTCGATGACAGGGATCGCGAGCTGCTGACGGCGCTCTCCGTCTGCCTGGACGGTGGACTCGACGCCCTCCTCGAGTTCGACGGCAGGTCGGCGGCCGCGATCGCCGCCGCTCCGGTGGGGGAGCACATCCGGGTGCATGCCGGCCACTCGCGCTTCGCCGATCCCCGTCTCTCCATCTGGATCAGAGCCACCACCGGCACCGCAGCCATCGCCGGTGTCCACGAGCGGCTGAGCGCGATCTTCCGCCGTCGGGGTGACCGGGTGAGCGAGGGTTGGCACCGCGCTCGCGCGTCCCTCGAGGCGGCTCCCGAGACCGCGGTCGAGCTGACGGTCATCGCGCGACAGCTCAGTGAGGCCGGCCACCCGGAACGGGCGCTGCTGCTCGCGAGAGAGGCGGCGGAACATGCTGTCGGCGGAGCCCGCGAAGAAGCGCATCTCGTGGCGGGCGCTTCGGCCGTCGGCGCCGGCTTCGCTGCGGAAGCGGTCGCGTGGTTCGGCGGTCTGTACCCGCACGCGGCGGAGCGTCGGCGGCTCCAGGCCCTCGGCGGTCTGTTCGTCGCGCAGGCATTCGAGCAGGG
>NZ_JBLVOH010000104.1:19209-26880 GCF_053543675.1 Microbacterium umsixpiens | reverse complement strand
CTCAGTGCCGGAGGTCGACCCGCGAGTGCTGCGCCCGTGCACGGACGACTCCGACGACTGGTGCCACTGGACGAGGGCGGCTGCTCTGGCTGCGGTGTTGTGCGCGGAACGGGGCGATCGGCGCGGGATGCGTGTCTGGCTCGACGCCGTCCGGGAAGGCGCCACGCGGATCGGTGCCGAGCACGAACTCAGGGACCCCGTCGTCGCGCTGAGCTGGCTGATCGCGGGTGAACGCGACATCGGCGCGACCGTAGGCTCCGGGCCGGTGACGGGAGGAATGCTGCGCGCGCTGCAGGCCGCGATGGGCGGGGACGTTGACCTGGGGCTGCGCGTGCTCGCGAGCGGCGGATCGGGGATGCCCGCCGACGCGGATCCGTTCGTTCCGGGATTCGAGCACAGCCCCGTCGTCCAGGCGTATCGCGCGGTCGTCGAGGTTCTGTTGCTGGTGTGGCGTGGCGACATCGGCCTCGCGCGCGACCGGTTGATCCAGGCCGCACTCGTGCTGCCGGTGTCATTGCCACTCGCCGGGTTGGGCGTGGTGCTGGCCAGACGTCTCGACCTCGCCGTGCTCGGTGAACTCGGACCGTACGCCCGATCGCTCACCGAAGGGCTGCCGGCGGGCGCGAGGATCGACCGTCTCGTCGACCGCGGCATCCAGTCGTTTCTCGCCGGTTCATTCGACGACGCTGCAGCCACCATCCGTCTCTGGGCCGACCTCGGATCGGCGCGGACCACCATGACGGTTCCCGCGCTCGACGAGCTGGCGCTCGATCCGGACGGACGCTCGACACCCGCGCCATCCATCGAGCCGCCGGAGATCGCCCTCGCGCAGAGTCTGCGCGTCCGGCTGGCGACGGCTGGCGATGGTCGCTGGCGTTCCGAGTGCGTCGAAGTGCGCGAGGAGGCGCGGACGCTCCGCTCCCCGTTCGCGCGCGCGAGGGTGGAGACGATGCTCGGCACCCAGTACGCCATCCGCGACGATCATCCCTCGGCTCGTATCCACCTGGAGCACGCCGAGAGGTTGTTCGAGCTGTGCGGTGCGACGGCATGGGCGCGCACGATCCGCGGACGGCTGGACAGGCTGGACGCCAAGGAGGGGAGCATCGTTCCCACCGTCGATCCGCTGGCGGCGTGTCGAGCCGCATGGTCGCTGCAGCTGACCGCGCGCGAGCTGGAAGTCGCGATGTACGCCGTCGGCGGGGCGGCGAACCGTGACATCGCCGAGATGCTCAATTTCTCGGTCCGTACGGTGGAGGTCCACCTCGGCCGGGTCTTCGCGAAACTCGATGTCCGCAGTCGGGTCGAGCTGACGGTGCTGGCACATCGCACCGACCATCACCTCTGAGCTCGTCAGCGCGGCAGCGAGAGGGCCATCCCGTCGGCTTCGGCGAGACCGTCGGCGATGAGCGAGTCGATCGCCCGGTCGCGCTGACGGGGATCCGGCCACTCCGGGAGCACGAGATCGAGCGGCACCGCCTCCGGGGACCGATCGCGCAGCAGCCGCAGCACGGCACCGCGTGCCTGTCGATCCGAGCCTTCGTAGGTGGCCTGGCGACGGCGTTCATCCCCGGTGTCCGGCCTGCCGGCTGCCAGCCACGCGCAGCTGTTGGCCAGGGGGCACTGCTCGCATCGCGGTGCCCGCGACGTGCACACGGTCGCGCCGAGCTCCATCATGGCGGCGTTGAACTCCGCGGCGTCGGCCAGTGAGTCGGGCAGGAGGGAGTCCATCAGCTCCAGGTCGCGCCGCGAGGGCGGTGCCGGCTGGGCCCGCCCCTGAACAGCCCTGGCCAGGACGCGCCGAGTGTTCGTGTCGACGACCGGGTGACGGTCGCCGTAAGCGAAGACCGCGACCGCGCGGGCCGTATAGTCGCCGATGCCGGACAGGGCGAGCAGGGCCTCGACGTCGCGCGGCACGATCCCGCCGTGCCGCTCGGTGATCTCGACAGCCGCCCGGAACAACCAGAGCGCGCGACGCGGGTATCCGAGATTGGCCCACTGGTGCACGACTTCCGCGGCCGAGGCAGAGGCCATCGCCGCGGGTGTGGGCCAGCGCGCGAGCCACGCCTCGAGGTGCGGGACGACTCGGGAGACCGGAGTCTGCTGAAGCATGAATTCGCTGACCAGGACGCCCCACGCGCCGAACTCGTCATGGAACTCCGCTCGGCGCCACGGCAGGTCTCGAGCGGTCGATCGATACCACGTCGGCAGGCGCGATACGACATCGGACGGGGCCTGCGGTCCGGGCATCCCTCCAGCGTACGTGAGCCGTGACCCGTGGTCGGTCCGGCGATTCACGGTGCGGCACCGGGGGCTGCCTCGGACCGGGGGCGCGCGCGTCGTCGGTAGGCTGAGGGGATGGTCTCGCCCGGCATCCTTCTCGTCGACAAGCCCGCTGGGCTGACCAGCCACGACGTGGTCGCCCGCACGCGGCGCGCGTTCGGGACGCGGAAGGTCGGCCATGCGGGGACACTCGATCCGATGGCGACCGGACTCCTCGTCATCGGCATCGAAGGTGCCACCCGACTGCTCACCTACATCGTCGGCGCGGACAAGACCTATGAGGCGACGATCCGTCTCGGACAGATCACCGGGACCGACGACGCCGAGGGCGAGATCCTGACGACCGCCGAACCCGAGGCATGGAGCGCGGTCACGGATGCCGCGGTCGACGAGGGCATCCTGGCGCTGACCGGCGAGATCTCGCAGGTTCCCAGCTCGGTGTCCGCGATCAAGGTCGACGGACGGCGTGCATACGATCGCGTCCGTGCCGGCGAAGAGGTCGTGCTCGCCGCGCGGGACGTCGTCGTGTCTCGCTTCGACGTGTCGGCACGGCGTCAGCAAGACGGTTTTCTCGATCTCGATGTGATCGTCGACTGCTCTTCCGGCACGTACATCCGGTCGCTCGCCCGTGACCTCGGCGCCGCACTCGGTGTCGGCGGACACCTCACCGCGCTGCGGCGCACGCGGGTCGGGCCGTTCGAAGTGACGGATGCCGTCGGTCTCGATGCGCTCGAAGGCGCGCCGACGCTGACTCCAGGCGACGCGGCGGGGCGCATCCTTCCGGTGCTGGAGATGTCCGCGGAAGAAGCACGGGACCTCCGACACGGCAAGCGACTGGGAGGGCAGGCCGCCCGCCTCGCAGACGCTCTCGGTGCCGCGATCGACCCGGATGGCCTTCTGGTGGGCATCGTCGAGAAGCGGGGCGCAGATCTGAAGAGCGCCATGAACATGCCGGAGGCCGACCGATGATCCTGTGGCTCACGATCGCGCAGATCGCAGTCGCCGTCGCTGCCGGGATCTTCTGCATCGTCGCCGGACTGAGTGGTCGGCGACCGAGCGACATCAGCGTCGGGGCGCTCGCCCTCGTGGAAGTGCTGCTCGTCGTCCAGGTGATCGTCGCGATCGTCGCACCGCTCGCCGGCAACCCGCCGACGGGGGACTTGCTCGAGTACTGGGTCTACCTGGTGTCGGCGGTGCTCCTGCCCATCGGAGCCGTACTGTGGGCGCTCATGGAGCGCAGCCGGTGGAGCACGGTGATCCTGGGGGTGGCGGCGCTCGCGATCGCGATCATGCTGTGGCGCATGCAGGTCATCTGGACCGTCCAGATCGCGTGACGCGAGGGGTCGTGGCGGAGTCCGGTGCCCTCCCGCGGCTCTAGGATGGAATGCGCTATGAGCTCCACCGCCCCCTCCACTCGGATGACCGGAATCGGTCGCGTCCTCGTGATCGTCTACGCCGTCATGGCGCTGGCCGCCACCGGCCGCAGCTTCGTGCAGATCGTCCGCCGATTCGACGAGGCACCGCTGGCGTACTCCCTCTCCGCACTCGCTGCGGTCGTCTACATCCTCGCGACCCTCGCGCTCGTCCTGGCCCGTCGTCGTGGGTGGTACACCGTCGCCTGGGTCGCGATCGTCTTCGAGCTCACCGGTGTCCTCGTAGTGGGACTGCTGAGCATCCTGATGCCGGCGCTGTTCCAGCACGAGACGGTGTGGTCGCTGTTCGGGCGCGGTTACCTGTTCATCCCGCTGGTCCTCCCGGTGTTCGGAATCTGGTGGCTGCGCACGCACCGCCCCGTGGATGCCGCGATTCCGGCCGAGGTGCACGCGTGATCGTCTTCCGCAGCCCGGAGGAGGTTCCCGGCGGATTCGGCCCGAGCGCCGTCGCCATCGGCAAGTTCGATGGTGTCCACGCGGGTCATCGTGCGGTCATCGAACGGCTGAAGGAAGCCGCCGCCGCCACCGGGAGCCGCGCGGTCGCCGTGACCTTCGACCGCAATCCGCTGGCAGTCATCCGGCCGGATCGCTGTCCCGAGAACGTCGTCACGGTCGAGCGCAAGCTCGAGCTGCTGGGCGGCCTCGGGCTCGACGCGACGCTCGTGCTCACGTTCGACGAGGAGATGGCCGCCCGCAGCGCGGAGGATTTCGTCGTCGACATCCTCGTCGGTGCGCTGCAGGTGTCGACCGTCCTGGTCGGTCAGGACTTCCGCTTCGGGCACCGAGGCGCGGGCACGCCCGAGCTGCTACGCGAACTCGGCCCTCGCTACGGCTTCTCCGTCGAGGTCGTCGACGATGTGTACCTTCCCGGTTCCCCTCGCCGCGTCTCGTCCAGCTGGATCCGAGAGCTGCTGATGGAGGGGGACGTCGCTTCGGCCGCCACGGTGCTCGGGCGCTATCCCGACGTCCGCGGCGAGGTCGTCCACGGCCTCAAGCGCGGGCGGGAGCTGGGGTTCCCCACAGCCAACCTCTCGACCATCGTCGACGCCTTCGTCCCCGCCGACGGGGTGTACGCCGGGTGGCTCGTCGACCACGACACCGGCATCCGTCATCCGTCCGCGATCTCGGTGGGCACGAATCCGACCTTCGACGACGTGCTCGTACGTCAGGTCGAGGCGCACGTGCTGGGGGAGACCGGGCTCGACCTGTACGGACATGATGTCACGGTCGAGTTCGTGGCGAGGTTGCGGGGCATGGTCGCCTTCGAGGGCATCGAGAAGCTGATGGAGCAGATGGGTGCGGACGTCACGGACGCTGCTCGGGCTCTCGGCATCACATCCGCATAATCGCCCTGCCACGGTGCTTCCCGGTCGTCGTCCGACGACTCGGCGTGGGCGATCTGCAGGACGACCGTCCGATGACATAGAATGGAGTCGGCTCCCGCCGATTCTCACGCTTCTCGCGTGCTTCGACGGGAAGACGACCCACTGTTCGTACGGTCCTGGCTCACGCCACACGCGGACAACGAGAACGGTTCAGGGCTTCATGGGGAAGCCGGAGCCTTCACGCTCAGGAGGAGCATGCCGACTACGGCAACCGCCGCCACGCGGCGCAAGAAGACGTCCCGTCGCGACGATGAGGCACCCCTCATCCCGATCCTGGCGCGCAAGGTGCGCGAGATCGAGGCGAAGTCGCAGCGCGGGAAGCTCGGCCCGACGAACCGGGTGAAGTTCCAGGTGATCGCGTTCCTGGTGCGCGAGGAGCGCGCCAGAGTGAAGGCGGACGCCGAGATCGGTGACCCGGCACGCGCTGAGCTGCTGAAGCGCCTCGACGGTGTGGCCACCATCCTCGCCAAGACGGCCGCGCGCGACACGTCGCTCATCCAGCTGCTCGAGGCCGACCAGGCGACGTCGCCGGTCGCCAAGCGCATGCGACGCGACTGGCTTCTCGAGTCGGGAGCGGAGCTCGCTCCCGAAGAGCTGATCATCGCCGATGCCGCACCCGTTCAGATCTCCACGGTTCCCGCGGCGATCGCCGAGCGACAGGTCACGCCTCCTTCGGTCGAGTCGCGGCAGCTGGCGAACCCGTTCCTCGCTCCGGATCTCACGCCGCGCCCGGCTGCGACCCCGCGCCGCCGCCTCGACGGCTGGGAGCTCATGGGCCCGCTGTACAAGGCGTTCGAGACCGGAGCCGGCGGATCCGCTGCGTCGATGGATCTGCCGCCGGCGCCGGAGTACGACCACATCTCGCCCAAGGGCCTCGAGGTCATGGTGCATCAGTCGCGGTTCCTGGAGGCGGTGAAGGCGGGTCACCGCAGCTTCCTCCTGGCAGACGAGCCCGGCCTCGGCAAGACGGCGCAGTCGGTGCTGGCAGCCTCGGTGGCCGGTGCGTACCCGCTGCTCGTCGTCGTGCCCAACGTCGTGAAGATGAACTGGGCGCGCGAGGTCGAGCGGTGGACGCCGCAGCGCCGCGCCACGGTCATCCAGGGCGACGGCACCGACATCGACGCGTTCGCCGACGTGTTCATCGTGAACTACGAGATCCTCGATCGGCACATGTCGTGGCTGGCCTCGATCGGTCTGCGCGGAATGGTCGTCGACGAGGCGCACTTCATCAAGAACCTCTCATCGCAGCGCTCCCAGAACGTCCTCTCGCTGGCTGCTCAGGTGCGTGAGCGCACGCCGGGGCATGATCCCCTTATGCTCGCCCTCACGGGCACGCCGCTGATCAACGACGTCGAGGACTTCGACGCGATCTGGCGCTTCCTGGGGTGGACCACGGGCGAGAAGCCCGGCCCGGAGCTGATGGAGAAGCTCGACGCCACGGGGTTCACCCCGGCCGATAAGGCGTTCTACCCCGAGGCACGCGACGCCGTCATCTCGATGGGCATCGTCCGACGCAAGAAGAAGGACGTCGCCGCCGATCTGCCGGACAAGCTGATCGCCGACCTGCCCGTGCAGCTCGACGACGAGTTCGGACGGAGCATCCGCCAGGCCGAGCGCGAACTCGGCGAGCGGCTCGCGGCTCGGTACCGTCGCATCATCGAGGCCCGCGGAGACCGTGGACTGGCGCCCGGGGAGATCGACGAGGACATCGTCCGCCTCGTCGCCCAGAACGAGCTCGAGGAGTCGAAGGCTGCGGGCACCGGAGGAGACAACGTCTTCACGATGGTCCGCCGAATCGGCCAGGCCAAGGCGCAGCTCGCGGCGGACTATGCCGCGCAGCTGCAGCGGTCCGTCGGCAAGGTCGTCTTCTTCGCGAAGCACATCGACGTGATGGACCGTGCGGAGGCGCACTTCGCCGCCGTGGGCATCCGGTCGGTGTCGATCCGCGGCGACCAGACCTCGACGACTCGTCAGCAGGCGATCGACGACTTCAACAGCGACCCTTCCGTGGGGATCGCGGTCTGCTCGCTCACCGCGGCCGGCGTCGGTCTGAACCTGCAGGCGGCGTCGAACGTCGTCCTCGCAGAGCTGTCCTGGACGGCGGCCGAACAGACTCAGGCGATCGACCGCGTGCACCGCATCGGTCAGGACGAGCCGGTCACGGCGTGGCGGATCATCGCCGCGCACACGATCGACACCAAGATCGCTGAGCTGATCGACCAGAAGCAGGGCCTCGCGGCACGCGCGCTCGACGGTGAGGCCGTCGAGGAGTCGGCCGCAGAACCCGTGCAGCTGGCGGCTCTCATGCACCTGCTGCGGCAGGCTCTGGGCGCGGCATAAGAGTGAAGAACTCCGGTTCTTAACGTCGGTTTCGCCTCTTCGACGTTCGGGATCAAGAAGTTCGTCGAGATCGGCGGATCGCGGTGTCAAGATCAACGGTTTTCGTCGGCTTCGAATGGCGCCCGGGTACGTGGGGCGCTAGTGTCGATCGAAGGCAGCGTCGCCTCTTTCCCCCATCTCCCGAACGTCTGAAGGCACCAGCATGAAGATCGGCATCCTGACGAGCGGCGGCG
>NZ_JBLVOH010000104.1:18181-19189 GCF_053543675.1 Microbacterium umsixpiens | reverse complement strand
CCCCGGACTCAACGCGGTCATCCGCGGCATCGTGCTCAAGGGCACCACCACGTACGACCTGGAGTTCGTCGGCATCCGTGACGGATGGCGGGGGCTGGTCGACGGAGACTTCATGCCGCTCACGCGCCACGAGGTGAAGGGCCTGTCCAAGGTCGGCGGCACGATCCTCGGCACCAGCCGCACGAACCCCTACGAGGGCGAGCGCGGGGGAGCGGAGAACATCGCCAAGACCCTCTACGGGCACAAGATCGACGGCATCATCGCGATCGGCGGCGAAGGCACTCTCGCCGCGGCCGACCGTCTCGCGAAGGACGGCATCAAGGTCATCGGCGTCCCCAAGACGATCGACAACGACCTGCAGGCGACGGACTACTCGTTCGGCTTCGACACGGCGGTGAACATCGCCACGGATGCGATGGACAGGCTTCGCACCACGGGCGACTCCCACCAGCGGTGCATGGTCGCCGAGGTTATGGGACGCCACGTCGGCTGGATCGCCCTGCACGCCGGTATGGCCGCCGGCGCACACGTGATCTGCATCCCCGAGGTGCCGATGTCGATCGACGACATCACCGAGCTGGTGACCAGTGCCCACGACCGCGGCCGCGCGCCCCTGGTCGTCGTCTCCGAAGGCTTCAAGCTCCTCGGAATGGACGAGGCGTACAGCGACAAGGGGCTCGACGCCTTCAACCGGCCGAGGCTCGGTGGCATCGGCGATCTGCTCGCTCCCGAGATCGAGCGCATCACGGGTATCGAGACGCGCGCCACGATCCTCGGCCACATCCAGCGCGGTGGTTCCCCGTCGGCGTTCGACAGGGTCCTCGCGACGCGACTCGGCCTCCATGCCGCGGACGCGCTCGTCGACGGAGCCTGGGGCCAGATGGTGGCGATGCAGGGCACCGACATCGTCCGGGTGCCGTTCGCCGACGCACTGGGCGAGCTGAACACGGTCCCGCGCTACCGCTACGACGAGGCCGCCGCACTCTTCGGCTGAGACTTCCGCTCGAC
>NZ_JBLVOH010000104.1:11623-18137 GCF_053543675.1 Microbacterium umsixpiens | reverse complement strand
GGGGGGGCTTCGTCGTCGCGTCTCAGGCCTCGGCGAGGCCGAGAGTGTCGAGCAGCCAGGCGAGCTCGAAGGCGCGCTCCCGCCATGAGTTGTAGCGGCCGCTCACGCCGCCGTGCCCGGCGACCATCTCGCACTTGAGGAGCACGTCGGAGGCACCGGCCTCGCGCAGACGTGCGACCCACTTCGCCGGCTCCACGTAGAGCACGCGGGTGTCATTGAGTGATGTCACCGCGAGGATGCGGGGGTACTGGACGCCGTCGCGGACGTTCTCGTACGGCGAGTACGACTTCATGTACTCGTAGACGTCGGCGTCGTGGAGAGGATCGCCCCATTCGTCCCACTCGATCACGGTGAGGGGCAGCGACGGGTCGAGGATCGTCGTCAGAGCGTCGACGAACGGAACTCCGGCGAGGATTCCGGCGAAGAGTTCGGGGGCGAGGTTGGCGACGGCGCCCATCAGCAGTCCGCCCGCGCTGCCGCCCTCGGCGACCAGTCGGCTCGGCGTGGTGACACCGGTCGCGACCAGGTGCTCACCGCAGGAGACGAAGTCCGTGAAGGTGTTGCGCTTGCTGAGCAGCTTCCCGTCTTCGTACCACTGGCGGCCCATCTCGCCGCCGCCGCGCACGTGAGCGACCGCGAAGATCACGCCGCGATCGAGCTCGGAGAGTCGCGCGACCGAGAACCCGGGGTCGATCGAATGCTCGTAGGAACCATAGCCGTAGAGATGCACGGGGCGTGCTCCCGCACCGGGCTCGCCGAATGAGCGCTTCCACACGAGGGAGATCGGCACGCGCACCCCATCGGACGCCGTCGCCCATTCGCGCCGCTGGCCGTACTCGTCCGGGTCGTAGCCGCCGAGTACGGTGACCTGCTTGCGCAGCACCAGCTCGCGGTTCGACAGGTCGAGGTCGTACACCGTGCCGGGCGTGACGAACGACGTGTATCCGAGTCGCAGGAAGGGGGAGTGCCACTCCGGGTTCCCGCTCACCCCGGCGGAGTACAGCGGCTCGCCGAAGGGGATCTCGTCGACGGTGTTCGTGGTGTAGTCGAGAAGCCCGACGCGCTCGAGTCCCTCGCTGCGGTACTCGACCGTTGCGAAGTCGCGGAACGCATCCATGCCGAGCAGACGCCTTCCCGCCTCGTGGGCGACGACCCGGCGCCGTTCGCCCTGAGGGTCGGACGCCGCCACCGAGACGAGTTCGAAGTCGAGGGCTCCGTCGTTGTGCAGGATGAAGAGCCTGTCCTCGCCGTCCACCACGGCGTGATCGATGGAGTACTCCACTCCTTCGCGGCGCGGCCACACCAGGCGAGGCGTCGCGGTGAGGTCGCCGGTCAGATCGACGAGGTACTCCTCGCTCGTGATGCTCGAACCGACGCCGATGACGAGGTACCGGCGGCTGCGGGTGATCCCGGCGCCGAGCCAGAACTTCTCGTCGGGTTCGTGGAACAGCTGGACATCGTCCGCGACCGGTGTGCCGAGGCGGTGCAGCCACAGGGTGTCGGGCCGCCAGGCTTCATCTCGGGTCGTGTAGAGGATGCCGGTGCCGTCCGGGGTGAAGAAGGCGCCGCCGGTGTTCGGGATCTCGTCGTCGAGGGTCTCGCCAGAGACGAGGTCGCGCACGTGCACCGTGTACAGCTCGTCGCCTTCGAAATCGGTCGACCACAGCAGCTTCGTCGCGTCGTCCGAGGTGTCGAACGCCCCGAGCGAGAAGAACTCGTGACCCTCGGCCTCGACGTTCCCGTCGAGCAGCACGACCTCGCCGGGAACCGGCACGCCGGCCTCGAGCCTCGGGGGAGTCCAGTCGTCGTGCTCCGCGGCGGCCCGGCAGTGGATGCCGTACTGGGCGCCCTCTTCGGTACGGCTGTAGTACCACCAGTCTCCGCGCCGGGTGGGAACGGACAGATCGGTCTCCTGGACGCGACTCTTGATCTCCTCGAAGAGGCGCTCGCGCAGGTCGGCCAGGTGCGCCGTCTCGTCGTCGGTGTGGGCGTTCTCCGCCTCGAGGTGCGCGATGACCTCGGCGGAGTCCTTCGCCCGCATCCACTCGTACGGGTCGTCGAATGTGTCACCGTGGTGCGTGCGGAGCGTGGAGCGGCGGGCAGCGAGGGGAGCGTCAGTCACCGTCCCACGCTATCCCAGGTCGAGTTGACCGGCACGGGGGAGGGTGGGAGGATTTAGCGGGGCCGGTTAACGGAAGTCAAACCCACGGTGAACTCTTCGTTCGTCACGTCGATCACGTCGACATCTCCTTCTTCCTCAAACGACCGAAAGCGAACGGTGGAAACCGCAGCCCTCATCGTCGTGCTTGTCATCGCGCTGGCACTCTTCTTCGACTTCACCAACGGCTTTCACGACACGGCGAATGCCATGGCGACGCCGATCGCCACCGGTGCGCTCAAGCCCAAGACCGCCGTCCTCCTCGCCGCCGTCTTGAACCTGGTGGGTGCATTCCTGTCCACCGAGGTCTCCAAGACGATCTCCGGCGGCATCATCCGCGAAGACGCGATCATCTCCGCGGGGGCGGACCTCTTCCTGTCCCTGATCTTCGCGGGCCTGATCGGCGCCATCACCTGGAACATGCTGACCTGGCTCCTGGGCCTTCCGTCGAGCTCATCGCACGCGCTGTTCGGCGGCCTGATCGGCGCGACCCTGGTCGGTGCGGGGCTCGGCGGCATCGACTTCGGCATGGTGCTCTCGAAGATCGTGCTCCCTGCGCTCATCGCCCCCGTCACCGCGGGGCTCATCGCCTTCGCGGCGACGAAGATCGCCTACTCGATCACGCGACGTTACGACGGCAAGCCCGACGGTCGCGACGGTTTCCGCTGGGGGCAGATCTTCACGTCCTCGCTGGTCGCACTCGCGCACGGCACCAACGACGCGCAGAAGACGATGGGTGTCATCACCCTCGCTCTGATCACCATCGGCTGGCAGTCCGGCGTGCACCACGAACCGCAGCTCTGGGTGATCATCGCCTGCGCCTTCACGATCGCGCTCGGCACGTATCTCGGCGGCTGGCGAATCATCCGCACCCTCGGCAAGGGCCTCACCGATGTGAAGCCCGCGCAGGGCTTCGCGGCGGAGAGCTCGACGGCAGCGACGATCCTGGCCTCCAGCGCGCTCGGCTTCGCGCTCTCGACCACGCAGGTGGCCTCGGGCTCCGTGATCGGCTCCGGCCTCGGTCGCCGAGGCTCCACGGTCCGCTGGCGGACGGCGGGTCGTATCGGCGTCGGCTGGCTGCTCACGCTTCCCGCAGCGGGAGCCGTGGGCGCCCTGGCGGCGCTTCTCGTCGTCTGGCTCGGCAACTGGGGTGTGGCGATCGACGCGGTCATCGCCGTCGTGATCATCCTCGGACTGTTCATGCGTTCGCGCCGCAACGCCGTCACATCCGCGAACGCCATGAGTGACGTCGCCGAATCCGGGATGGCCATCGAGCTCCCGGACACGCCGCCGCCGACGCGTCGTCAGCAGCGTATCGAGCTGGCCAAGGCCGAGGCGAAGGCCCGTGCCGAGGCCCGTGAGAAGGTGAAGGCCCAGGCGAAGAAGGACGCGGAGGCCAAGGCGAAGAAGAAGGCTCAGGCCAAGGCGAGCGTCAAGGGTGCCAAATCCGCCTCCTCATCGAAGAATTCGGACGCGAATCGGAACGGGGACTCGGAATGAACGTCGTCATCGACTGGATCGCGTTCCTCCAGGTGTTCCTCGCAGCACTGATCGGCGCGGCGGCCATCGTCACCTTCTACGCCCTCGGTCTTCGTCTGCTGGTGCGCAGCGGTCGGGCCCCGGTGGTGAGCCCCGCCGAGTTCACGGATGCGATCACCGTGATCTCCGAGAAGGAGATGAAGCGCGCCGAGAAGCAGGCGGCGAAGGCGGCGCGGAAGAGCCCGCTCACCGAGGGGCAGAAGCGGGTCGCGCTCTTCGGTGCGTACGGATGCTTCGCGTTGTGCGCCGCGGCCGTGGTCGCCGGCATCCTGCTCCTCGTCATCGGGCACTGACCCGACGCCGGCAGGTCGAATGCCGACGCGGGGTCGAGGCCTAGGCTGTTGGCATGTCCGCAGGAACCGGAAACGCGTACGCCTTCGGCCGACATGACCCCGCAAGCCATGTGCTGATCCACGTGAGTGATCCGCACTTCCTCGCAGGGGGAGCGCGGCTCGGTGGGAAGTACGACGTCGAGGCCAATTTCGCCCGAACGCTCGATGCGATCAGATCCGTGCATCCGCATCCGTCGGCGATCGTCGTCACCGGCGACCTCGCCGATCTGGGTGAGCCCGACGCATATCGCCGGCTGAGGGCTGCCGTCGAGCCGGTGGCGGACGAGCTGGGCGCTCCGCTCATCTGGGTCGCGGGCAACCACGACGAACGCCCGGCACTGCGCGCAGGACTCCTCGATGCGGAGCCGACGGAGGATCCGGTGACGGGCGTCTGGGACCTCGCCGGGCTTCGCCTCATCGCTCTCGACACCAGCGTGCCCGGCTGGCATCACGGCGACCTCGACGAAGAACAGCTGTCCTGGCTCGCCGACGTGCTCGCGGATCCCGCTCCGCACGGCACCCTGCTCGCGATGCACCATCCACCGCTCCCGAGCCATCTGCCGCTCTTCGACATCCTGGAGCTTCGGCATCAGGATGAGCTCGCGGAGGTCATCCGCGGAACCGATGTCCGCGGCATCCTCGCCGGTCACCTGCACTACTCGTCGCAGGGCACCTTCGCCGGCGTCCCGGTGAGCGTCTCGTCGGCCACCTGCTACACGATGAACGTGGCGCGTCCGTCGGCCGAGGTGAACGGCATGGACGCGGCCCAGGCCTTCCAGCTCGTGCACGTGTACCCGGAGACGATCACGCACACGGTGGTGCCGGTGACGCAGGCCGCGACCGGGGACTACTTCTCCGCGGACTGGCTCCAGCGGATGGCGGCGCTCACACCGGAGCAGCGACTCGAGGCGTTCTCCCGCAAGCCCGGCCGGTGAGCGGCGTAGACTGAGAGCATCCCCCACCCTTCTCACCCGCCACGACCCACGAGGATGTGACATGGCTTCTGCCGCGCCTACCCCGACCCGCACCGAGACCGATTCGCTCGGGAGCATGGAGATTCCCGTCGACGCGTACTGGGGGATTCATACTTCCCGCGCCGACGCGAACTTCCCGATCTCGAAACGGCCCATCTCGGTCTATCCGGACCTCGTGGTCGGGCTGGCGATGGTCAAGCAGGCGAGTGCGCGGGCGAACCGCGAGATCGGGGTACTGGACCACGAGCGCGCCGACCTGATCGACCGTGCCGCGCAGCGCGTCATCGACGGCGAGTTCCACGAGCAGTTCACGGTGGGCGTCATCCAGGGTGGCGCGGGCACCTCGACGAACATGAACGCGAATGAGGTCATCACCAACATCGCGCTGGAGTTGGCCGGCCGCGAGAAGGGCGATTACGCCTTCCTGTCGCCGATCGATCACACCAACCGCAGCCAGTCCACCAACGACGTCTACCCGACCGCCGTGAAGATCGGCCTGTCACTGACGCTGCGCTCGCTGCTCGAAGAGCTCGACCTGCTGCGGCTGTCGTTCCTCGGCAAGTCCCGCGAGTTCCACGACGTGCTGAAGGTCGGTCGCACCCAGCTGCAGGACGCCGTGCCGATGACGCTCGGCCAGGAGTTCAACGGCTTCGCCACGACTCTCGGCTACGACCACACGCGGCTGACCGAGAACGCCTCGCTCATGTTCGAGATCAACATGGGTGCCACGGCGATCGGCACCGGCATCACCACGCACCCCGGTTACGCCCCCGCCGTGCTCAAGCACCTGCGCGAGATCACGCAGCTCGACCTGCGAACGGCCGGTGACCTCGTCGAGGCCACCAGCGACACCGGCTCGTTTATGTCGTTCTCCTCGACGCTCAAGCGCAACGCGATGAAGCTGTCGAAGATCTGCAACGACCTCCGGCTGCTCTCGTCCGGCCCGCAGGCGGGCTTCGGCGAGATCAACCTGCCCGCGATGCAGGCCGGATCCAGCATCATGCCCGGCAAGGTGAACCCGGTCATCCCCGAGGTCGTGAACCAGGTCGCGTTCGCCGTCGCGGGCGCCGACATGACGGTGACCATGGCCGCCGAGGCGGGGCAGCTCCAGCTGAACGCGTTCGAGCCGGTCATCGCGCATTCGATCTTCCAGTCGATCACGTGGATGCGCCAGGCGATGTGGACCCTGCGCGTCAACTGCGTCGACGGCATCACCGCCAACCGTGATCGTCTCGGCGCGATGGTCGGCGCATCGGTCGGCGTCATCACCGCCCTGACGCCGTTCATCGGCTACGCGGCCGCTGCGGCGCTCGCGAAGACCGCTCTCCTGACGAACCGGAGCGTCGCGGACCTGGTCGTCGAGGCCGGTCTGATGTCGCGCGACGAGGTCGTCAAGCAGCTCTCGCCCGCTCGTCTGTCCGGGCTCGAGACGATCACCGCGGCGATCCCGGTGATCTCGCCGGAGGACCGCATCGAGGTCTGACCCACCCGCCAAGACAAGAGGGGGGTGG
>NZ_JBLVOH010000104.1:9662-11599 GCF_053543675.1 Microbacterium umsixpiens | reverse complement strand
CCCCCCTCTTCGTGCGTCGAGCTGCTCAGTCGGTGATGCGGCAATGCGTCGTGAGCTCGCCGATGCCGTCGATTCCGACGGTCACGGTGGAGTGGTCGCGCAGGAAGATCTGTGGATCCCGCGAATACCCGGCGCCACCGGGGCTGCCCGTCGAGATGAGGGTTCCGGGCAGCAGCGTGAGTGACTGCGAGAGGTGCGCGATCAGCTTGGCGACGGAGCGCACCATCTGGTCCGTGCTGGCGTCCTGAACCGTGTGGCCGTCCACGACCGCCCAGATATGCAGATCCTGCGGGTCGGAGATCTCATCCGCGGTCACCGCGAACGGTCCGGTCGGGGTGAATCCGTCGAACGACTTGCATCGCGACCACTGCGCCTCGGAGAACTGGATGTTCCTGGCGGTGATGTCGTTCACCACGGTGTAGCCCCAGACGTGCGAGAGAGCATCCGCCTCGCTGACGTCCTTGGCGGGGGTTCCGATGAGCACGCCGAGCTCGGCCTCGTAGTCGACGGCCTCGCTGAGGGATCGCGGCCAGGAGGTGGTCTGTTCGTGTCCGGTGAGCGAATTCGGCCACAGCGTGAACACGGTCGGTGCCGCATCGGTCTTCAAGCCCAGCTCGCTGGAGTGCGCCGCATAGTTGAGGCCGACGGCGAGCACGGCCGGGGGAGCGATCACGGCGGAGGAGAACGCCCAGTCGCCGAGCGGATGGCGCTCCGCGTCTGCGGCGGCCAGCGCGGCGCGCAGTCGCTCGAGGAGAGGGTCCCCTCCCTCGATCAGCTGCTGCAGCGTGGCAGGGGCGTCGTTCAGGAGATCAGAGACGAGGATGGCGTCCGAGTCCTGCACCACGGCGAGAACCGTGCGCGGGGAGTCAGGACGGCGCAGGTGAGCGAACCGCATGGTTCTACGCTACCGGCTGCCGGGCGACGAGCGGGTGGAGGACTCAGCCATACCCGAGGCGTCTCTCTTGTTCCCCATAAGCTTTGGCTATGAGTTTCGGAGGACCCCCGCCGCCGCAGCAGCCCTCGCCGTACATGCCGCCACCCCCGCGACAGCCGGCTTATGCCTCGCGTCTGGCCCAGCCGACACCGTACACACCGCCTGCTCCGGTCGCGCCGTCGCCGGCCGAGTCGCTGCCCGCGCTGCCGGTGCCGACGCGCAAGGGGCGCACGATCTCGCTCTGGCTCTTCGGTTTCCTGGGCTTCCTGCTGCTCGCCCTGGTCGGCTATTTCGGGTGGGCGCTCGGTGTCTTCGCCTCCGTCGTCGGTTTGGTGCTCGCCCTCATCCCGCTGACCGTGGTGTTCCTCGGCGTCCGGATGATCGACCGCTGGGAACCGGAGCCGAAGCGCCTCGTGTTCTTCGCGATCGCCTGGGGCGCACTGGCGGCTGCGGGGCTCACTCTGCTCGTCGACGTGGGGTTGACGATCCTGCTCGGCATCACCTCCGATGCCTTCACGGCGGTGGTGCAGGCGCCGATCGTCGAGGAGTTCTGGAAGGGACTCGGGGTCTTCCTCATCTTCCTGCTCGCCCGTCGCGCCTTCGACGGTCCGGTGGACGGTGTCGTGTACGGAGCACTCGTCGGCGCGGGGTTCGCCTTCACCGAGAACATCCAGTACTTCGCGGTCAGCCTGATCGAGGGTGGTGGCGAGCAGCTCACCGTCACCTTCGCCGTGCGCGCGATCCTGTCCCCGTTCGCACACGCCATGTTCACGGCGGTGACCGGCTTCGCGATCGGTCTGGTCGCGCGGCGACACGGATCGGCGAGCTCCGCGATCGGTGCGGGCCTGCTGGGAATGCTCGGAGCAGTCCTCCTGCACGCACTCTGGAACGGGTCCGCGACCTTCGCCGACTTCTTCGGACTGTACTTCACCCTGCAGGTGCCGCTCTTCGTCGGCTTCATCCTCGGAATCGTCGCTCTCCGTCGCGAAGAGGCGCGCCTCAC
>NZ_JBLVOH010000104.1:5503-9642 GCF_053543675.1 Microbacterium umsixpiens | reverse complement strand
GGGCGCGCCTCGCCGAGTACGCGAACGCGGGGTGGTTCACGCCCGAAGAGGTCACGATGCTCGCCACATCGAGCGGACGCAAGGCGGGTCTCAACTGGGCGCGAGGTCTTCGGGGTGACCGGCGTCCGATCATGCGCGAGTTCATCAAGGACGCGACCGCGCTGGCCGCGGTCCGTCAGCGGGCGATCACGGGGCGCGATCCGCTCGCCGTCGAGGACGAGCGTGCGCTGCTGATCCGTACCCGAGCCGCCAGGGCCGCACTGCTGGCGTATTGAGCCCGACATCGGGATACTCGTCGTGAGGAGGCGGTCGCGATGAGCACGTTCGTCCTGATCCACGGCGGGGGAGATGTCGGGTGGTCCTGGCATCTGGTCGCCGCAGAACTCGTGGCGCGCGGACACGAGGTCTTCGCCCCCGATCTCCCCGCCGGTGACGATTCCCTCACTCTCGAGGACTACGCGGACGCCGTGGTGGCAGAGGTGGGGGCACGACGCGATGTCGTCGTGCTCGGCCACTCGTTCGGAGCCTTCACGGCGCCTCTGGTCGCCGAGCGACTGTCGGCCGATCTCCTCGTGCTGGCCGCGGGGATGATCCCGGCGCCCGGTGAGCCGCCGGAGCGATGGTGGTCCGAGTCGGGCTATCTCGCCGCCGCCGAGGCCCAGGCGGCGATCGATGGCGGACTGACGGGTAACGAGGACCCCTACGTGAGTTTCTACAACGGCGTGCCGCGAGAGCTGGCGGATGAAGCACTGCGGCAGGAGCGCGCACATCCGTCCTCGGCGGCGATGGAGGTCCCGTGGCCGCTGAGGGTCTGGCCCGATGTGCCGACGCGGGTCATCGTGTTCGCGGACGATCGCTTCTTCCCGCCGCGCTTTCTCCGCGACCTCGCCCGAGAGCGTCTCGGGGTGGTCGCCGACGAGGTCCCCGGCGGACACTGCGCCATGCTCAGCAGGCCGACGGAGATCGCGGAGATGCTCGTCGGCTACCTCGATTGACGCCCGGAGACCCCGCGGTGGCAAGACTCAGCGCCCGGTGCTGCGGCGATGCCTGCGAGTCTCCCGGGCGCTGAGTTGATCTGTAATCAGGGTGCACCCGACCGTGGAGGGTGTCAAGAGGCTGTTGCCGCTGCTCCCGTCGAAGTGTTCGCTGTGAGCAGGTGCGATCGCGTTGACCCCTCCCGCGGGCTCGGGTTTGATGGAGGCATGACTGATCGCACAAAGCCTGAGTTCGATGCCCCCAGCGCCCCCGCTCCCGCGGAGCTCGTCATCCGCGACATCATCGAGGGTGACGGCGCAGAGGCGAAGCCCGGCGACACCGTGACCGTGCACTACGCCGGCGTCGAGTTCGACTCCGGCGAGGAGTTCGACTCGTCCTGGGGTCGCGGCGAGACCATCCAGTTCCCGCTGCGCGGCCTGATCCAGGGCTGGCAGGACGGCATCCCCGGCATGAAGGTCGGCGGACGCCGTGAGCTGATCATCCCGCCTCACCTGGCCTACGGCCCGGTCGGTGGCGGCCACTTCCTCTCCGGAAAGACGCTGATCTTCATCATCGATCTCGTCGCTGTCGGCTGAGCCCGACCCGTACGCCGAGACGCCCTTCCTCCTCGGAGGAGGGGCGTCTCTGTTGTATATCGGAAGAACATCCGCATTCAGGGGAATATATGCGAATGAATGTAAGTTGTCACAGGGGTCGCGGTGAACGCGGCCCCTGTCCGAAGCCGCATCAGCGGTCGATGTCTCCGAAGGAGAAACCATGACCAGCATCGACATTCCCGGCTACCGTCCCGGCACCTGGGTGCTCGACCCCTCGCACAGCGAGGTGACGTTCAGCGTCCGCCACATGATGATCTCCAAGGTGCGCGGCACCTTCGGCATCAAGAGCGCGACCTTGATCGCCCCCGAGAACCCGCTCGAGGCCAAGGTCGAGGCTTCTGTCGACGTCACCTCGGTCGACACGAACGACGAGGGTCGCGACGCCCACCTGCGCTCCGCCGACTTCTTCGACACCGAGAACTTCCCGACGATGGAGTTCGTGTCCACCGGCGCGCGCGTCAAGGGCGACGAGCTGTTCGTCGACGGTGACCTCACGATCCGCGGCGTCACCAAGCCGGTCAGCTTCGAGCTCGACTTCGGCGGATTCGGCACCGACCCGTACGGCAACTACAAGGCGGGCGCTTCTGCCAAGGCCGTGATCAACCGCGAGGACTTCGGTCTCACGTGGAACGCCGCACTCGAGACCGGTGGCGTGCTCGTGGGCAAGGACATCACGATCAGCCTCGACCTGCAGGGCGCGCTGCAGCAGGACTGACGCCGTCACGCAGTTCCTCGAACCCCGGGTCCGTCAGGGCTCGGGGTTCTCTGCGTCGTAGTCGTGGAATCGGCGGTTGCGGCGCGAGAGCATCGCGACGAGGGCGATCACCAGGACGCCGCCGAGCAGCGGCGGGAACCACAGGGTGGTCAGCGTGGCGAGAGTCCCGGCGTACAGGGCTCCGACGCGCGGGCCGCCGGCGACGACCACCACGAAGAGTCCCTGCAATCGACCGCGCATCGCGTCGGGAACCGCCGCCTGCATCATCGTGTTGCGGTAGATCGAGCTGGCATTGTCGGAGGCCCCGGAGAGCGCGAGTGCCACGCAGGCGGCGACGATCAGGCCGATGTTCGGGGCATCCTCGCCGGCGGGCGGAGAGAACGCCCCGATCAGCAGCACCAGACCGAAGAGGAGGATCGAAGCGCCGTACGCTTCGACGGCCCGCGCGATGCCGCGGCCATGCCACCGATACTGGACGACGCGCCCGGAGAACAGGCTCGACGCGAAGGTTCCGACGGCGACGGCCGCCGTGAGGATTCCGGTCGTCACGGCGCCGCCGCCCAGGAGCACGGTGCCGAGGGCGGGGAAGAGGACGAGGGGTTGGCCGAACGTCATCGCGATGATGTCGATGATGTACTGCATCCGGATGTTGCCCGCCTTGCGCAGGAAGCGCCAGCCGTCGACGAGCGACTCCAGGCCGGGGCGCACGATCTCGCCCTCAGGGCGCAGTACCGGAAGCGTCCACAGGCCGAGGAACATCGACAGCATCAGTACGACGTCGATCGTGTAGGTCCAGCCGTAGCCGGTGAGGGCCACGAGCAGGCCGGCCAGCGCGGGGCCGGCCATGACGGTGAGCCCGAACGCGACGCCGTTGAGTGCGGATGCCGCCGCCAGCTGCTCGCGGGGGATGAGGCGCGGCACGATCGCCGTGCGCGTGGCCATGCCCACCGAGTTCGCGGCGGAGTTGATCATGCTGAGTGCATACAGCCACCAGATGGTCTCGGTGCCGGTCCACGTGAGCGCGGCGAGCAGTGCGGTCGAGGCGAACGTGATGGTCGCCGCGATCAGGGCCACCCTGCGCCGGTCGAATGCGTCCGCGAGCATCCCGCCGTACAGGCCGGCGAGGATCATCGGGATGAGCCCGGCGACCGCGATCATGGACACGGCGAATGTGCTCCCGGTCAGCACGAACACATGCAGCATCACGGTGACGATCGTCAACTGACCGCCGATGCCCGCGAGCGTCGATCCGATCCACATCCGCGCGAAGGCGGGACTGGTCTTCAGGGGAGTGAGGTCGATGAGGTGACCGCGTCGGCCGCTCACTCGTCGATCTTCTTCTGCACCGTTCGAGCCTAGTTGACGCCGGTCGAGCGGCCCCTCGCGGTTGTCACGCGAGGGTGTCCTCGGCTGGTAGACTCTTCAGGTTGCCGTTCGATCGGCCGCGGATAAAGAGAGCCCTCGCATCAGGCGTCGGGCGCCGCGCAACAAGCAGAGAGGGGATCGAATCTATGGCACTGGAAGCAGACGTCAAGAAGGCGATCATCGAAGAGTACGCGACGCACCCCGGTGACACCGGATCCCCCGAGGTGCAGGTCGCAATGCTGACGCAGCGCATCAAGGACCTCACCGAGCACCTCAAGGAGCACAAGCACGACCACCACTCGCGTCGTGGTCTGTTCCTGCTCGTCGGTCAGCGCCGTCGCCTGCTGGGTTACCTGCAGGACATCGACATCAACCGCTACCGGTCGCTCATCGAGCGTCTCGGCCTGCGTCGATAAAGCAAGGCGATCCTGCGTTCAATCGCGCAGAACATTCTTGAGAAGGGGGGG
>NZ_JBLVOH010000104.1:0-5444 GCF_053543675.1 Microbacterium umsixpiens | reverse complement strand
CCCCCTTCGTCGTGCTCGGGGGAGCGCAGACACCTCCGACGGTGCCTGCAGGTCGACCGGGCGGCAGCGGATCACGAACCCCACGACGAGGGCGAGCGCCGCGGCACACCCGATCATGAACACGAGGCTCGCCGTCCAGCCGCCGGTGAGGTCGTGGAGGACGCCGACGAGGAGGCTCCCCGCGCCGGCGAACGCGTAGCCGACGCCCTGCGCGATAGCCGACAGCAGGCCCGCCGAGGCCTCGTCGGCGGCGAGCATCACGATGAGTGCGAGGGAGAGTCCGAACGTCGCGCTCTGCACGGCACCGAGCACGACCGTGATCGCGATGTACGACTCGTCGCCGGAAGCGAGCCAGACGAACGCCGCCAGCATCACGATGCCCAGGCCCGGACCGAACACCCGCAGAACGCGGCGACGTCGAGCGAGGATCGGCGCGACGAGCGTCGGCACGAGGCCCGCGACGCTGGTCAGCGCGAGCAGCCAGCCGGCGGTCTGCGCGTCCACACCGCGATCTCCGAGGATGCGGGGGAGCCACGAGGCCACCGCGAAGAAGAGCATCGCCTGGAGGCCGAACATCGCGGTGATCAGCGCGACGGTCGGTCGAGCCGACCGGGGCAGCGCCATCCGAGACGACGGCGGTGGGGGAGCTTCCGAGCGCAGCGCCACACCGACCATGGCGCCCGCGGCGATCAGAGCGGGCACGGCCCAGAGCCCGAGCGCCACCGCGGGCCCGCCGACCGCCGTGCTCAGCGGCACGGCGAGTCCCGCTCCGAGCGCGGCCCCCGCGCTGAACGACATGCTGCTCAGGCCGATCCAGAGACCGCCCGCCCGAAGGGACTTCAGGTACTGCGGAAGCAAGGTCCCCGCAGCCATGATCGACACCCCGGCGAGGAACGTTCCCGGGAGCATGCCCCCGGGAACGACGACCCGCAGTGCGAGCGACCCCGCGAGCGCCACCATGGTCCAGATCAGCGCCCTGGTCACACCGAGGCGGCGGGCGAGCAGCGGCCCGACCGGTGCACTGATGCCGAAGGCGATCACCGGCAGCGTCGCCAGGAGGTTCAGCTGCACCGGTGCGAGGTCGAACGCCGCCCTCGTCGGCTCGAGCAGGGCGGCGACCGAGGTGATCGCCGGGCGCAGGTTGAGCCCGATTAGCAGGGCTGCGCCGAGCCCGACGGCGCGATCGCGGAACTCGCTGCCTCGACGCTCAGAGCGCGAGGACACGAAGGCCGTCGGCGACCACGCGGCCGTCGTGGATGACGAGTCGGTCGGTTCCCCGGTCCATCACCGCGCTGGTGGGCGTCTCGCCATCGACGAGCACCAGGTCGGCCCGGTCTCCGACGGCCAGGCCGGGTCGGTCCTCGACCCCCGTGAGGCGCGGTGAGGTGGAGGACATGATGCTCGCCCCACCCATCGTCGCGACCGCGAGCGCCATCTCGATGTGGTCGTCGCGACGGAAACCGTTGGTGAAGGCCAACTGCCAGGTGCGGTCGAGCATGTCGGTGTTGCCATAGGGGCTCCAGTAGTCGCGCTGGCCGTCCTGACCGAGTCCGATCCGCACGCCCGCTTCGACGAGCTGCACCAGGGACAGGTGATTGCTGGTCGAGGGGGCGACCGTCGCCATCGAGATGTCCAGCTCGGCGAACTCCTCGATCAGACGACGGCTCGTGGCCTCGTTCACAGAACCGAGTTCGTAGGCGTGTGACATCGTGACTTTGCCCTGCATGCCGAGTGCGCGTGTGCGCTCCATCACGAGCTCGGTGCTGAACACCCCGAGGGCACCGGGTTCGTGCAGGTGGATGTCGACCTCGGCCTGGTACTTCTCGGCGAGACCGAACACGATGTCGAGGTGCTTGGCGGGGTCGCGGTCGAGCTGCGACGGGTCGATGCCGCCGATCACGTCCGCTCCCTGCTTGAGAGACTCCTCCAAGTACGCGACCGTGCCCTCCTCGCGGAGGATGCCGGCCTGGGGGAAGGTCATGACCTGGACGTCGGCGTGCGCGGCGAACTTCTCCTTCGCCGCGATCACCGCGTCGAACTTCTCGAGCTTGCAGTCGACGTCGACCTGCGCGTAGGAGCGGACGCGGGTCGTGCCCCGCGCGATCATGCGTTCGAGGGTGCCGGCCACCCGCGTGGGAAGGTCGATCTCGGCGTTGCGCCAGTTCTCGCGATCGTTCATCATCATGCCCCAGACCCCGGGAGCACCGGTGTGCTCACGGAACGGCAGTCCGATCCGGGTCGAATCCAGGTGCACGTGGACATCGCTGAAGGAGGGCAGCAGAAGCCGCCCACGTCCGTCGACGTCATCACCGGACGCCGGCGTCGCCTCATAGGGGAGGATCCGGGTGATGCGACCGTCCTCGATCAGGACATCGGAGGCGGAGCCGCCCCAGGGGCGCACGTCACGAATCAGCATGGACTTTCCTTTCTTCGGGGGCGCCGAGCCGCGACGCGAGGTCGGCGGCTTCAGCCAGATGATGGCACGCGGCATCGCCGGTGGGAACCTGCTCCACGCACTGCCGACGCCGTTCCTCGTCGAGGAGCGGGAGCACGGGGCATCGCGTGCGGAACACGCAGCCGCTGGGCGGGTTCGACGGGTGGGAGAGGTCTCCGACGAGACGGATCCGTCGACTGCGGTCGGCGGTGGGATCGGGGCTCGGAACGGAGGACAGCAGCGACTGCGTGTACGGGTGCTGCGGGGCGCCGAACACGGCATCCCTGGTGCCGTGCTCCATGATGCGCCCGAGGTACATCACGGCGACCTCGTCGGCGAAGTGCTTGACGACGGACAGATCGTGCGCGATGAACACGTAGGAGATGCCGGTGTCGGCCTGGATGTCCTGCAGCAGGTTGATGACCTGCGCCTGCACCGAGACGTCGAGTGCCGACACCGGCTCGTCGCAGACCAGGATGTCGGGCTCCAACGCGAGTGCCCTGGCGATGCCGACGCGCTGCTTCTGTCCGCCCGAGAACTCGTGGGGGAACCGGTTGTAGTGCTCCGGCCGCAGCCCCACCCTGTCCATCAGAGCCGCGACCCGGTTCTTCATGCCCTCCTGGGGGGAGATTCCCTGGGCCTGCAGGGGAGCCGCGATCGCCGCGCCGACGCTCTGCCGGGGGTTCAGCGACGATGAAGGGTTCTGGAACACCATCTGCACGCGGCGCCGGAACTGCTGCAGGTCTGACCCGCGGAGCTGGGACACGTCGGCGCCGTCCAGCAGGATCCGCCCCGACGTGGGGGTGAGCAGACGCATCAGCAGACGTCCGGTGGTGGACTTGCCGCAGCCGGATTCGCCGACCAGCCCCAGTGTCGATCCGCGTTCGAGTGTGAAGGAGACCCCGTCCACCGCTTTCACCTGCGAGGAACCGCGCAGGAATCCCTTGCTGACGCTGAAATGCTTGGCGAGGTTCTCGACGCTCAGCAACGGTTCGCTCATCGGGCCACCTCCTGCAGGTCGAGCACGGTTGTCGGGAGGTCGGGCTCCGCGAGGTGACAGCGCGCACGGTGGCCGGATCCGACGAGGGTGAGTTCGGGGCGCTCGGTGCGGCATCTGTCGTCCGGCACGAGGGTCGCGACGGGGCAGCGATCGGCGAAGAGGCACCCCTGCGGGAGGTCGAGCAGCGACGGCGGGAAGCCGGGGATGGGCGTGAGGCGTCCGGCTTCGTCGACCATCGAGGGCATCGATGCGAGCAGGCCCCGGGCGTAGGGGTGCGCGGTCCGGAAGAACAGGTCGTGCACGCCGGCCTCTTCCACGCACTGGCCGCCGTACATGACGACGACGCGTTTGCAGACCTCGGCGACGACGCCCAGATCGTGCGTGACGAAGATCACGGCGGAACCGGTCTCCGCCTGGAGCGATCCGATCAGGTCGAGGATCTGCGCCTGCACGGTGACATCGAGCGCCGTGGTCGGCTCGTCGGCGATGAGCAGCTCCGGTTCGCAGATGAGCGCCATCGCGATCATCGCCCGCTGCCGCATACCGCCGGAGAACTCGTGCGGATAGGAGTCGTACCGCGCGACCGGGTCGGGGATACCGACGCGGTTCAGCATCTCGATCGCCTGGGCCTTCGCGGCTTTCGCGCTCACCCTGTTGTGCACGCGATACGCCTCGGCGATCTGCCGGCCGACGGTGTAGAAGGGGTGCATGGCCGACAGCGGATCCTGGAAGATCATCCCGATCTTGCGACCGCGGTATGGCCGCATCTCGCTCTCGCTGAGCGGTACCAGATCGGTGCCGTCGAAGAGCACTCGTCCGGTGACCTTCGCGCTGGTCCCTTTGAGGAGCCCCATCAGGGTCTGGCTGGTCACGGTCTTTCCCGAACCGGATTCGCCGACGATGCCGACTGTCTCTCCGCGCTGCACGACGAGGTCCATGCCGTTCACGGCGTGCACCAGACCGTCGTCGGTGGGAAAGGTCACCCGCAGATCGCGGATGTCGAGGATCGGCGTGGTCATCAGTTGACTCTCACTCTCGGGTCGACGCTCGCGTACACGAGGTCGACGATGACGTTCGCGGTGATGATGAAGAAGGCGGCGAGCATCGTGATCGCCATGGTGACCGGCAGGTCTCCCGAGGTGGCTGCCCGCACCGCGGTGAACCCGAGGCCGGGCACCGAGAAGATCTGCTCGGTCAGCACGGCACCGCCGAGCAGGGCACCGATGTCCAGGCCCAGCATCGTGATGATCGGAGTGATGCCGGCACGGACTCCGTGTCTCGTGATCCGTCCGGGGCTCAGACCCTTCGCCCGCGCGGTGCGCATGTAGTCCTCGCCGAAGGTCTCGATCATGTTGTTCCGCGTGATGCGGATGTACTGCGCGCTGAACAGGATGGCCAGCGCGACCCAGGGGAGCAGGTAGTTCGTGAACCACGCCCCGGGTCCGGCGGGGCCGAACGGGGAGGAGATCTGATTGCTCGTGAACGGCAGCCAGTGCAGTGCGCTCACGAACACGAGCAGGAGCAGCAGCCCGGTGACGGGGACGGGGAGCGAGACGCCGACGGATGCGGCTCCGACGATGATCTTGTCGGTCGCCCTGCCCTTGCGGAGGGCTGCGAGCAGTCCGAGGCCGACGCCGACCACGGTCCACAACACGACAGCGCCGACGGCGATGGAGAGCGTATAGGGGAGCGCCCTGACGATGACGTCGGTGACGTTCTCGTTGGTCTGGAACGACTTGCCCAGGCAGGGCCAGGCGCAGACCTGCTCGGCGCCCGGCGCTCCGATGAGTCGCTCGCCGAAGAATCCACTGATGTAGGTGAAGTACTGCACCAGGAACGGCTTGTCCATGCCGAGGGCGACGCGCGCCTGGTCGATGCGTTCAGGGGTGCACTCCTGGCCGCAGGCGGCCGCCGCAGGGTCTGCGGGGCCGATCTGGAACAGGGCGAACGTCACGAAGCTCACGACGAGCAGGAGGATGACCAGCGCGGTCACGCGGCGGACGATGAATC
>NZ_JBLVOH010000103.1:16437-23277 GCF_053543675.1 Microbacterium umsixpiens | reverse complement strand
CCCCCCCGCGCAGTAGGCTGAACGCATCATGGACGAGTTCATCCAGGGCTTCTGGAACTTCGCGGGCAACTACTGGTGGCTCATCTTCCCCATCATGGGGATGGCCGGCGGTGCCGCGAAGGCGTGGGAGCAGGGTTCCAAGCGCCGGCACGAGCGCCGCCTGGAGACTCTTCGCATGAAGGCGCAGCTGAAGACGGCCGAGATCGAGGCGCGTGCGCTCACCCAGCAGGCCAAGCGCCGCGGCCCTTCGGTGGTCGACACCACGGCATCCGTCGTCCCGAACGACCTGGTCGCGCGCCTGTTCGCCGAGCACGACGAGATCACCGCACGCTGGCTCGACTACGAGCTCGACGTCGCGAAGCTCATCGCCTTCCCCGCCATGAGCGACGGCCGTCAGCCGCTGACCGCCGCGTTCCTGCGCGCCAAGAAGACGGCGGATGCGCTGCGTCCGGCATCCGCCGAGGCGAAGGTGTCGGAGCAGCAGATCACCGAGTACCTGCAGGCGGTGGGCGGCTACGCGGTCGCATTCGAGATCGCCGAGAAGGATGCCCGGCGTCTGCGCGACTCGACGTTCACCGCGCCGGAGCGCAAGCGACTGGAACGGGCTCAGCAGCTGCTCAAGGTCGCGGTCGACGAGTCGGCCACGCAGGCAGAGCGCAACGTCGCGTACAAGCGCGTGCGCGAAGAGCTCGACGGCCTCATCCTGCTCTCCGACGACGCCGTCACGGTGCTCGAGAAGCAGGTGGCGAAGGAGATCTCCGCCCCGGAGACGGCCACCCCGGAGCCCGAGCGGATGCCGCTCCCCCTCCGCGACGAGAAACCCCGAGACGCGAGCACATCCGCGGGCCCCGCCCGCATCCCGCCTCTGCCGGGCGACGACGACGGAAGCATGCCGCGGTGATCACTCGGTTCGAAGAGCTCGACTGGCAGACGACGCCGATCGGCGACCTCATGCTGCGCCGGCGCACGGAGCCGGCGGTCGGGCAGGAGATCTACGAGGTCAAGCTCGGCGACGAATACCTGATGTCGAGCCTGTTCACGGTGGCAGAGGAAGAGCTCGCGAATCTGGGGCTCGCCGCGGTGGTCGGCGACGACCTCTCGGTCCTGGTCGGCGGGCTCGGGCTCGGCTACACCGCCGTCGCGGCGCTGCGCGATGCGCGGGTGGCATCGCTCACGGTGATCGATCGACTGGGCGCCGTGATCGGCTGGCACGAGCGCAAGCTCCTGCCCGCGTCGGCGGAACTCGTCGAGGATGCGCGTACGAGTCTGGTCGAGGACGACTTCTTCGCCGTCATGCGGTCGGCACCCGCTGAGGGGCACCGCGGGTATTCGGCCATCCTCCTGGACGTCGACCACTCTCCGCGCCACCAGCTCGACCCGACGCACGCCGACCTCTACGACGCCGCCGGTCTGCGTGCGCTCGACCGTCATCTCGCCGCGGGCGGGGTCTTCGCCCTGTGGTCGGATGATCCGCCCGACGACGAGTTCATGGTCGAGCTGAACGCCGTGTTCGATGACGCCGTCGCCCACATCGTCGATTTCGACAATCCCGTGACCGACGGGGTCTCGTCGAACACCGTGTACGTCGCGCGCAGTCGTGGAGCGGGCTCCGTGTCGCTCGACGCCGCCGGGCGCACCCAGCCGAGAGAGGAAGCATGACCCCGGAGAACGTCACCGGTCCCGTCGCCCGTCACGCCGAAGGTCCCGTGTGGTGGCCGGGCTGGGGTGGACTGCGGTGGGTCGACGGGGAGGCCGGCGATCTGCTGACGCTGGGCACCGACGGCGTGACGCGGCAGCACATCGACGACGAGTACCTGGCCTTCGCGCGACCGCGCACCAACGGCGGCCTGGTGGCGGTCGGCGCCCGCACGCTCTACCTCGCGGATGACGTCGACGGCGAGACGCGCGCCGTGGCGACTCTGCATGAAGACCCGCGAGTTCGCATGAACGACGGATGCTGCGACCCGCGCGGCCGCCTGCTCGCAGGTTCCATGGCCTACGACGCCGCACCGGACGGCGGGTTCGTGCTGCGGCTCGACGCGGAGCTCGCGGTCTCGACCGTGCTACCTCGGGCGACGATCTCGAACGGCATCGGCTTCTCGCCCGACGGCCGCCGCGCCTACTACGTCGACACCGCCACCCACCGCATCGACGTGTTCGATGTGGCCGAGGGTGAGCTGCGCGGACGGCGGGCATTCGTCTCGATCCCCGAGGAGCAGGGGTCCCCGGACGGGCTGACCGTCGCCGCGGACGGCAGCGTGTGGGTGGCCCTCTGGGGCGGCAGTGCCGTGCACGGCTACGACGCGACCGGAGCGCTCGTGCAGACGATCGAGCTCCCCGTGCCGCAGGTGTCGGCGTGCACGTTCGGCGGCGACGACCTCGACACGCTCTACATCACGACGTCAGCGCAGGGCCTCCCCGACGACCACGGCACCGAGGCGGGTTCGGTGTTCGCCGTGCAGCCCGGAGTGCGCGGGCTGCCGGTCACGCTGTTCGCCGGCTGAGCGGGGCGCGGGTCTAGCGGGATCGGGCGCCGCAGGAATCGCGGATCGTCAGCCTCGGCACGATCGAGATCTGCTGTACCGGCGACTGATCTCCCTCGGTGATCCGCGTGAGCAGGAGCGCCGCGGCCATCCGCCCGATGCGGTGCTTGGCCGGCGACACGGCTGTCAGTGGCACCGGGGCGACGTCGGCCACTTCGTCGTCATAGGAGACGATGGCGAGATCCTCGGGCACACGCAGCCCCCGACGCTGCGCAGCGACCTCGAGGAGCGTGGCCTCGCGATCACCGAAGACGAGGGCCGCGGTGCAGCTGCCATCAACCATCTCCTGGAGCACATCGTCCGCGTGGGTCTGCAACCACTCCGCGCTCGTCCTCGAGACGATCGTGCTCACCATGCCCTCCAGGTGCGGGACGGATGCCTCATACCCGCGGCGGACTCCGGACGACGGAGCGGAATCAGCTCGCAACGCCAGCGCGATCCGGCGGTGGCCGAGTCGGTGCAGGTGCGAGACCCCCTCGAACGCCCCGGCCTCATGATTCGAGCAGACGTACTCGGTCGGATCGAAATAGCCCAGGCTCCGGATACGTCTCTCCAGCATCACCACCGGTATCGGAATGCTCTCCAGCCGGCGGAGCAGGGCGCCGGGATCGGCATCGTCCGAGATGATGGGCGTGATCAGCAGACCATCGACGCCGGACTCGACGAACCGGGCGATCGCTTCCTGCTCGACGCGCGAGTCGTACTGGGAGGTCGCGAGAGCGATGGAGGTTCCCGAGCCCGAGAGGCCCGCCTCGATACCCTGCAGGACGGTCGGGAAGTAGAGCCGGGTGTCGGGAATCAGCACGCCGATCGTGCGCTGTTCGGTTCGCTGCCTGGAGGCACTCGACACGTACATGCCGGAGCCTTGGCGGCGGAGGATCAACCCTTCGTCGACCAGGACGTCGACAGCCCGCCGCACAGTGCTGAGCGAGTAGCCCGTGGACTCGACGAGCTGCTTCTCGGTCGGCAGAAGGCTGCCCAGCGGCCAACTGCCGGCCGCGATCCCTCGACGAAGCTCCTGCGCGAGCGCTTCGAACTTGAGCGCACGAGGCGTGAGGCCGGACGGGGTGGGATGCACTGCTGTCATTGCTCTTCCGATCAGTACACCCGCACCTGGCCCACCTGGACCAGGTCGGAGCCGTTCGTGCGGTGGCAGACGAGCCGGATCCGCGCCGTCGCGACGGGTTCGAACGCCACGGTTCGGTGACGTCGACGATTGTCCCGCACCGTGCCGAGGGTACGCCAGTGCCCATCCACGAATGCTTCGAGATCGAAGTCGGCGACGATCTCGGGCGGTATCCGGTGCTCACTCCGGACATAGTGGAGATTGTTCACGTAGGCATTGACATCGTCGTTGAACACGACGCGTACCTCCGACGCCTGGACCTCGCGCTCCCACTCGAGCGTGAGGATCTCCGGGTCCCCCGCGACCAGATCTCGTCGCGGACGCGACGACCACATCCGCGGCCCGCCGTACGGGCGCCCGTATCCCCCGACGACGTTGGCCGCCTCCAGACCGGCCACCGCGCCTTCGCACCGGGTGGCGAGTCGAACACGTGCCAGCTTCTTGATCCCCCAGCGCACCACGTCGTCGGGTCGATCGGCGAGAAGATGGGCGTCGATCTCCTCGACATGCGCCGAGACGGGGCGGGTCATCGAGACCGTGCCGAACAGATATTGGCCGCTGGTCCCCCACCGCACTCCCGGGGTCGCTTCGAGGACGACGACGGTCGACGTATCCGGGCTGCCGCCGGCGGGGAGCTCGTCGAGCAGCGACACCCAGCCGACATGACCGGCGGGGAGCTCGATGCTGCCCGAGTCGAGTCTCACGGCAGGGAAGTATGTGCGGCCGTCGAGGGTCTCATGCACGGTCCAGGAGACGGAGGCGTCCTCGTCGCTCGAGAGGTGCACCCGCACCGGCCCCGATTGTCCTCGTGGAAGCAGGAACGCGGTGTCGTCCGCGAGCAGGAGCGAGGAATCCGGTTCTTCCAGCTCGTCCCACCGGAGCTCCGACGTCGCGGTCGCCCGTGCCTGCAGCGCGAGATTCGCGGGGTCGTCATCCTGCACGCCGATGAGCGCGGCATCCTGTCGGGTCAGCCGGCGCTGCAGTGTTCGGATGTGCGCAGCGTGGAGTTCCGCGGGCGTCCAGTCCGATGCCGCGCACAGCGCCGCGGCGGTTCCGGCGGCCTCGCCCATCACCGCGCACGTCGCCATCACGCGCAGCGAACCGAACGCGACGTGCGTGGCACTCACGTTGCGTCCGGCCATCAGCAGATTGCCGACATCGATGGAGCGCAGGATGCCGAAGGGGATGTCGTAGGTGCCGCGCGGGTAGATCTGCTGAGCGGCGGACCGAGGCTCGTACACGCCCTTCGAGGGGTGGAGGTCGATCGACCACCCGCCGAATCCGATGGCGTCCGCCTTGCGCGTCGCCGAGACGACATCCTCCTGCGTCATGGTGTGCGCACCGATGATCCGGCGATACTCCCGCTTGCCCGGAACCGACCCGACCCACTCGAGAGTGAGGTTCTCGGCATCCGGGAAGCGTCCGGAGTTCTTGATGTGATCCCAGATGCCGTAGATGACTGCCCACAGCTCGTCCCTGATCCGCTCGTTGTCAGCGACGATGTCCAGCTCGCCGCCCCATTCGATCCACCAGTAGTCGGCTCCGTTGTCACCGGTTCGAAGCACCCGGCTCTCCGGGATCGTCGTGGCTGCGAGGTCTATCGCGAACGCCGGCGGCACGAACGGCACCGGTTCGGACTCCTTGCGAGTGTAGAACAGCAGCGTGCTGCCCAGCGTGAGCTCGTCCTCTTCCTCCGGTGCCAGATCCTCACCGAAAGCTGCACTCGCCTCCCGGCCGAGTCGCGTCCGAGCACCGGCCCGGGCCGCCACGGATCCGTCGCCGGTGGCATCCACGAAGGTGTGCGCGGCCACAGTGACCTCGCCCTCCGATCCCAGCACGATCCCGCCCACCGACGAGATCCGGTCTCCGTGCATCTGCACCTCGGTGATGTGTGTGTTCAGCAGCAGGGTGATGCGCGGCTCCGCCTTCACGGCATCGAGCACGACGAGGTCCCAGTAGTACGGGTTGCCGAGCGGATTGCGGTACTCGTTCTCGACATAGAGCTCACCGATGATCCCCGTCTCGCGCGCGAAGCGATGATGCCCCGTCGCCGTCGCACCGCAGACCCAGACCCGCACCTCGCTGCTCGAGTTCCCTCCGAGCACCGGACGATCCTGCACCAGCGCCACGGTCGCTCCGTTGCGCGCCGCAGCGATCGCTGCCGCGACACCGGCGAGCCCACCGCCGATGACGGCGACGTCGACATCGTGCCTCGTCCGATTGCTCATGATCCCTCTTCCGTTCTTCCCGGTTCCCCGGGGCTCACGCGATTCGCGAAAGGTCTTCGGCCCGCACCCGGTGCGCGAGCTCCTCGCCCGTGAGCACTCGAATCGCCTCGTCGACTGCTCCTCGGCCGAGCCGCTGGAGATCCGACCCCGTGGCACCGGCGAGATGGGGCGTCAGGAAGACGTTCTCCAGCGCCCACAACGCCGAGTCGGCGGCGGGGACCATGGGTTCGGTGACATCGAGGATCGCGAAGAGGTCGCGGGTGCGGAGCACGTCGATGAGGGCGTCCTGATCGACGATCGATCCGCGGGCGGTGTTGATGAGCGTGGCACCGGGGCTCATGCTCTCCAGCAGCCGACGGGTGATCATCCCGCGCGTGCCCGGAGTGGCCGGGGCGTGCAGGGACACCACGTCGCTGTCGCGCATGAGCGTCTCCAACGACGTCAGCCGGGCACCCAGAGAATCCGCTTCGACGGCATCGACGTACGGGTCGTAGACGAGCACCTGCAGATCGTGTCGTGCGATGAGTCGCGCCACCGCACGCCCGACGCGGGACGCTCCCACCAGGCCGACGGTCTTGGCCGTGATCCCGAGCGTGTCGAGACGCGGCCCCCGATCGAGCGTCGCACCTTCGCGGATGTAGTCGCGACGCAGTCGGAACACGCCTTTCAGGCTCGCGACGATCATCGCCGCCGCGTACTCGGCGACCGCTTCCGCGTTGCGCTCGACCTGGGTCGAGACGCGCACGCCCGTCTCCCACGCGTCGTCCGTGAGGAGCCGCTTCACCGAACCCCCCGTGTGGATGATCGCCTCGAGCGAGGAGAACCCGTCGAGCACGCCGGCAGAGATCTCGTGCGTCCCCCAGCTGGTCAGGAGCACCTCGGCGGATCGCCTGTCCTCCACGTCGAGCACGCTCAAGTCGCCACCCACGTGCACGACCCGGCC
>NZ_JBLVOH010000103.1:5545-16417 GCF_053543675.1 Microbacterium umsixpiens | reverse complement strand
CCCCCCACGTTCGCAGGGAACAGTCTGTCGGCGTCTCCGTCGTCGGCGCTGATGACGATGGTCGGGAGCTGTCCGCGACCTCCACGATCACTTGACGGCACCGGAGGTCATCCCTTCCATGATGCGGCGACCGACCCACAGATACAGCAGGATCATCGGATAGATGACGATCACGACTCCGGCGAACAGGCCTCCCCAGTTGGAGTTGTACTGCATGGTGCCGTACAACCGGAGAAGTGCAGCGGGCAGGGTCTGCTCGCTCGGAGAGTTGATCAGCACCAGCACGAGGAGCGCTTCGTTCCACATGTGCAGGAAGTTCAGGACGAACGCGCTCTTCACCGCCGGCCAGGCGACCGGCATCATGATGCTCCAGAAGGTGCGCGCGGGCGACGCCCCATCGAGCGCCGCAGCCTCGGGAAGCGCTGAGGGAAGCCCCCTGAAGGCGGCGGTGAGCAGGAAGATCGTGAACGGGAGAGAAGTGCCGACGTAGATGAAGACGAGCGTGATCCGGTCATCCCACCAGCCGAAGAGGATCTCCACGGCGAACTGGTGCACCTCCGTCTTCGCGATGAAGAGCGGGACGAGGATCGTCTGCACCGGCAGCGCCACACACAGCGCCGTATAGGTGTTGATGCCCGCGATCCATCGTCGCGAGCTCCTCGCGAGCACATATGCGGCGGGGGCTCCCAGCGCGATCGTCAGGGAGGCGGAGATCGTCACGATGAAGATGGTGTTGAGCGTCACGCCGCCGAAACCGGACACCGTCCACGCGCTCACGAAGTTCTCCCACTCCGGCGATGCGGGAAGACCGAAGGGGGTGGCGAAGATCTCGCTGTCCGACTTCAGGGACGTGATCCCCACCCACACCGCCATCAGGAGGTTGAACGACACCCACACCCACAGCGCGACCTGGATGCCGCGGGGGATGACGATGTCGCCGATGGGAGCCGTCCATCGTCGGTGCCCGCTACGCCGGAGGCGGGGGTGGCGGCCGGTCTGCACCGGCTGCTTCGCCTCCTCGGGGGCGCGAGGGGGGCTGGTCATGGTCGTCATGACAGTTCCACCTTGTCTCTCTTCAGAAGTCTCCGCACGAGCATCACCAGGACCGAGGTGAGCAGGAAGAGCACCATGCCGATCGCCGACGCGTAGGCGAGCTGCGGGCTTCCGTCCGGACCACCGGTCGTCGCGAGGTACTGCTGCACAGACGCGGTGCGCGCCTGGATGGGCGGCACGCCCTGGGATCCGACGAATGCGATCACGATCTCGAACGTCTTCATGCTGCTGATGATCCACAGCACGATCGCGACCGAGAGCGACTCCCAGCTCAGCGGGATGGTGATCATCCGGAACTGCTGCGTGCGAGTCGCTCCCGCAAGTTCCGCTTCCTCATACAGGTGCGCGGGGATCTGATCGACGCCCGTCGCGACGATCGCGAGGTAGTACCCGCTGACGCTCCACACGAGACCGACGATGATCACCTGGAACACGACGTCCGGTGACAGCCAGGCTCTGCGCAGGGCATCGAGCGAGAGTGCTTCGAGGATCTGGTTGAAGCCGCCGTTCGGATTCAGGAGGAAGCCGAACGCCACACCGATCGCGATCGGCGAGATGATCACCGGCACGAACACGACGGACCGGATGAACGCCCCGCCCCGCATGCCGCGTAGCGCGATCAGTGAGGCGAAGACCACCGTGAACACGAGGATGCCGCCGACGATCAGCAGCACCGCCGTGTTCACGAACGACGAGCGGAACGCGTCCGACGCCCACAGTCCGATGTAGTTGCGCAGGCCCACCCAGACGACCTCGTCTCCCGGTCCCGACCACGAGGTCAGCGAGATCACGGCCGTGAACACCGATGGAATCACGAGGGTGATGGTCATCATCGCCACCGCGGGGACGAGGAAGGGCAGCGCGAGCCGATCGACACCGGTGGCGTCGGTCGATGCCTGCCGATCGGCGCGGCGGTGGAGGAGGAGAGGGGTCGCCATGGGGAGCCTGCCGATCAGCCGTTGGCGGCGAGATACGCGGCGGTCTGTTCCTTGCCGCGTGCGACGAACTCCTCCGCGGTGATGGTGCCCGAGAAGAGGGCGTCGTCCAGAGGCAACAGGATGTCGTTCCACCACGACGGGTGGAGCGCTGCGGCGAGATCATGCGACTGGGTGACGGAGTCGGCATTCTCGATCTGCTCGACCAGCCCACGCAGCGTCTCCGGCTGCTCCACGCCCGAGCGCGCCGCGATGAACCCGGCCTCGGACGCGTACAGCTTCTGGAACTTCTCCTGAGCGGCGAAGGCGAGGAACTGGTTCGCCGCGTCCAGGTTCTTGCTGTCGGCATTGATCGCGAGCCCGCTCGCGGTCACCTCGACCGTCGGTGTGCCGCCCGGAACGGCCGGGAACATGAACGTCCGAGCCGTGAAGCCGTCCTTCTGCTGGTCTCGCGTCTCCCCTTCCATGTACGACCCGCCCAGCATGAAGGAGTGCGCTCCCTGCGCCCACTGATTCTGCGCATCCGGGTACTTCGTGCCCATGTAGTCGTCCTGCAGGTAGCCGCCGTCGACGATCTGCTGGACGCGCTGCGCAGCCTCGAGGACGTACGGCTGATCCCAGTTCTCCGGTGCCTCCGCGAGCGAGCGGAGCGCTCCCGGCCCTTCGGCCTGCACGAGCAGCTGATAGAGCCAGAACACGTTGTAGCTGGGCACCGTGCCGTCCGCGCCCAGGGGGGTGAGGCCTTCCGCCTTCTGCGCGTCCAGGAGGGCGATGAAGTCGTCCCACTCCTGGGGCGGGTCGCTCTCGAGTTCGGGGAACTGCGACGCGTCGAACCAGATCGCCGAGGAATTGACGTAGGTCGGCAGGATCCCGACGCCCTCCTCGCCCGATGCCGCCTCTCGGACGGCGTCCGTGAAGCTCTCTCCCACCGAGATGTCCTCGCCGGGGATGTCCGTCTCCATCAGCTCGTCGAGGTCGGCCAGGAAGCCCCGGCCCTCGTAATCGAGGATGTTCCGGCTTCCCGCGTCGAAGAGGTCGGGCCCGGTCCCGTTGCCGAGAGCGTTGATCAGGTTCTGCGTGACCTGGCGACCGAGGTACTCGACCTCGACGTCGATGCCGGTCTCCTCCGTGAAGGCGGTGCGTACGGTTTCGAAGATCTCCTGCTGCGCCTCGCCGACGTTCCACGCCGACCAGTAGGTGAGAGTCGCCTTCGTGTCGTCATCGTCGCCCCCACGGATCTGTGTGCCGCAGCCGGCCGTCACGAGAGTGGTGACGAGCAGCGCTCCTGCCGCGGCCGCAACGCGGCGGCGAGCGCGATTCGAACTCAAATTCATTACGTACTCCTTTGTGACGTAGCTTCAGGATCCGCTCGGGATGCGCGGTGTTCTCTGATTCAACGGGCCCTCAGAAGAATGAATCAAGCATGAATTCCGATTGATTCTCGGCCGACCACGCGGGCGCGCCGAAGAGCGCGCGACCGCGGGGTGACGCCCGCGAAGCGTGGGAGGGGCCGGCGGTCTCAGAAGTGGAGTTCGCACTCCGCCTGGCGCGCCCCGGAGGCGAGGGTCACCGCCACGCGGGAGCCCACGATCGCCACGGACCCGCCCGCGCAGGACGAGCTCGACGGGATTCCGAGGCCATCGAACGTCACGCTCAGCGCCGTCACGGATCCCGCGTGCTCATCGATCGCGATGATCACCGCACCATCGGCACGGGTGCTGACGGCGACGGTGCACGGCGCACTCGCCGTCACCCCGTCCACGGTCACCGCCCGCCAGAACGTGAACAGACGCGTCTCGCGCGCGTCGAACCGCAGCGCCTGGCACTCGGCGGAGTTCGCGAGCACCGCGAAGTTCGGTGCTGCTGCGAACGCCTGCGTCTCGGCGAGGGACGCTCCGGGCAGCACCGCGTACTGATACGACCGCCCGGAGAAGTTCTGGCCATGCCAGAGCCAGAGGGTGAGGTATCGGCGTGCATGCGGAGTCGCGTCGATTCCGGCCGTGGTGTTGATGTCGGCCCAGGAGCCCGCGCGTTCCTCGCGCTTCATCTTCACGCTGCCACCGACCGGGAAGAAATACCCGCCGACACCGTCGATGTGGACGCTCAGCGGGCCGGTCGCGTTCTCCGTGCGCGAGCTCGGCAGGGTCCCGATGCGGACGACACCGTCGACGCGCAGTGTCGCCGCTCCCGCGGCGTGGAGATTCCGGTTCTCGACGACGGTCTCGACGATGCCCCCGGTGGTGGAGGAGATGTCAGCGCCCAGGGCGACGAGGACGCCGTCCTGGAGGAACCAGGCCTTGCGGGCGTGCATGTCGCTGCCGCGGAACGCTCCCCCCGTCCCCGCGCGATCGTGCGGCGCATGGAGATCCTGCGCGAAGACCGTCGCCGCGTCAGGGGAGTCCGACATCACGGACGATCCGCCCGTCCATTCGCCCGGCGGACGCCCCTTGCCGGATGTGCCGCCGATCCGATCCGGGAGAGCGAGCTGCTCCACGGTCGTGCCCGGCAGCCGATAGCGGTCGACGGTCGGCCAGAACTCGTCGTCGTAGTGAGAGGTGTCGGCGTCGTACACGTACGTCATGCCGCTGCCGGAATGGTAGCCGCGGATGTTCTCCAGCGTGCTGCATTCGTACCAGGCGATCGTCGGACTCGATGCCGAGATCGCGATCGCGTGGTCCGCGTTGCGCGCGACGCACCGAGCCATCGCGTTGAAGACGGTCGCACCGGCGGACGGTTCGGGGAGAGCGGCCACCGCGCTGTTCGTCAGCGCGACGACCAGGCCCGTCCTCGCCACCGACCCCGTCTCGAAGATCCGCCCGGTGGAGTCCTCGTCCACCCAGGAGCGCACACGCCCGCGGATCTGCGTCGCCACCGGTGCAGGAGCAGCCCCTCCACCGCCTGGAAACCGGCATCCTGACTGCGGGCGAGCGGGCGGGCGACAGCGCGGCCCCGCACGTGGTCCATGACCCTGCCGCGGTAGACGACCGGCAGGTAGCTCTTCCCGACCAGGGCGAAGAATGCCTCGTACTCCGGTCCGGCTGCTCCGAGGTCGAGGAGTGCGAACAGACGCGACGCCGCGAGCAGGAGCTCGATCCCGTACGAGCCCGTGTACGGGACGCTCGCATGCTGGATCATCGAGCCGTCGGCGTGGAAGCCGTCTCCCTCCAGGACGGTCGCCCACACCGGCGCCAATCCCGCGCGCGCTCTCTCGAGCCTCGGGACGTCTCCGTCCAGAAGAGCACGGACGATGACCGTCTGGCACATGTCCATCCGGTTCGCCCCGGTCGATTCCTTCACGGGAAGCCCCTTCAGCGGATCGAGGAACCACGGGTCCGGCACGAAGTGGTCGATCGCCGCACACCCCGCGGCGACCTGGGCGGACGGCAGCTCGTCGCCGACGAGCACGAGGACGCTCGCGAGAGCGCGGGGCGATCCGATCTGCCAATCCCACCAGTTGTCCGCGGCGGCCATCGCGGTGCCTGACGCGAATCCCGCCGCAGTGAGTGAGCCGAGACCCGAGGAGATCTGCGCGACCAGGGTCGAGTCGGCATGATGAATCGAGCCCGGGGTCGCCCATGCCACGGCGAAGTCGAGCAGCCGCGTGTACGACTGGCGGATCTTCTGCGCGGTGCGCACGCCCTGAGCATCGGGATTCACGCCCGTCACCGGTAGATCGGTGAACACCGACGCCGCGGTGGGATCGAGCATCGCCCGCCACCCGGTGACACGGGCGTCCAGCGCCGAAAGCGCCGTCGCGAACCTCGCATCGGAAGAGACGACCTGGTGGCGACCGGTGAGGATGTCCGCCCAACGCGCCCGCAGCGCCGGGTCGATCGTCGTCGTGCCCGCCCACGGCTCGGGGAGCACCGAGAAGATCGACTCTGCGAGCGTGAGTGCCGCCATGCCTGTGGACACCCGAAGAAGGGTGCGTCGTGTGAGCTGAACCATGAATCTTCCTCCGCATCGTCGCGTCTGAGACGGAACGTAGCTTCGGGTGAAGGAATGAGTCCAGAGTGAATGCGACGGCAGCGACCGACCGACGGCCTCTGCCCGAGGCACGGTGCACTCAGCAAAAGGAACCGTGCCCCGGACACAAGCCGCCGGGCGCGAGCGGCGGTCAGCCCAGGTGCACCCGCTCGGTGCGCTGGTGCTGTCGGCCGAGACCTTCGATCTCGATCGTCATCTCGTCGCCGTCCTGCAGGTACGGGAAGCGTCCGGAGAGCGCGACGCCCTGCGGAGTTCCGGTGTTGATCACGTCCCCGGGTTCGAGCACGAGGTACTGGCTCAGCTCGTGCACGATCTGCAGCACGGGGAAGATCATGTCGGCCGTCGAGGAGTCCTGACGCGGTTCGCCGTTCACGAACGAGCGCAGCCGCAGCGCCTGCGGGTCGACCTCGTCGGCGGGCACAAGCGCGGGCCCGAGCGGGTTGAATGTCTCGGAGCACTTGCCCTTCGACCACTGTCCACCCGACACGTCGAGCTGGTACGCCCGCTCCGACACGTCGTTCGAGATCGTGTACCCGGCGATCACCTCGCGCGCGGCCTCCGGCGACGACAGGTAGCGGGCGGTCTTGCCGATCACGATCGCCAGCTCGACCTCCCAGTCGACCTTCTCGGCGCCCGGCGGCAGCAGCACGACGTCGTCCGGGCCGACGACGGTGTTCGGATGCTTGAAGAAGATCACCGGATGCTCGGGCGGGAGCGACCCCGACTCGGCCGCGTGCGCGGCGTAGTTCTGACCGATGCAGACCACCGCGGTCGGACGCGTAACGGGCGAGCCGATGCGCAGTCCGTCGACGTCGGCCGTGGACAGCTCGCCGCCGCTCAGTGCCGCGCGCACCCGGGCGATGCCGTCGGACGCGAGGAAGGCGCCGTCGATGTCGGCGGTGAGGGGTGCCAGGTCGTAGACGACGCCGCCCTCGCGGACGTACGGGCGTTCGTGACCGACCGGGCCCAGTCGCAGCAGTTCCATGATGATCCTTCGGTCAGCGCGCGGCGGCGTAGGTCGGGTTGACGATCGGCACGGACTCGCCGGCGAGGTACCGGATGATGTTCTCGGCCGCGTGCACGGGCAGATCCGCCAGTGCCTCGGGCGAGAACCAGGCGGCGTGCGGGGTCAGGAGCACCTGTTCGAGGTCGCGCAGCGGCGAGTCGGCGGCGAGGGGCTCCCCCGCGAACACGTCGAGGGCGGCGGCGCCCAGGTGCCCGGCGCGCAGCGCGGCGGCGAGTGCCTCCTCGTCGATGAGCGGGCCGCGGCACGTGTTCACCACGACGGCGCCGGGCTTCATCGTCGCGATGGCCGCAGCATCGACCAGGTGCCGGGTCTCGTCGGTGAGCGGCACGTGCAGCGTGAGGATGTCGGCCTGCGCCACGGCATCCGGAATGCTCACGGGCTCGCAGCCGGCATCGCGCACGGCGTCGACGGGGGCGTAGGGGTCGGCGACGAGCACCCGGAAACCCAGCGCTCGGCATCCGCGGGCGACCATCGACCCGATGCGACCGAAGCCGAGCACCGAGACGGTGGTGGCCGAGGGACGCACGGCGAGCGGGCGGGCGTCGACGGCCTTCCAGGTGCCGGCGCGCACGGCGCGGTCGTAGGCGGGGAGGCCGCGGGCCTGCGTCATGATCATCGCGATGGTGTGCGCGGTGACCTCTTCGATGCAGTAGCTGGGGGTGTTCGCGACGGCGATGCCGCGGGCGGTGGCCGCCTCGACATCGACCATGTCGTAGCCGATGCCCACGCGGCTGATGATGCGCAGGTTCGGCATCCGGTCCATCACCTCGCCGGTGATCTGCGCCCACTGCACGACGAGCCCTTCGGCGTCGGAGCCGGCGGCGGCGATGTCGTCGAGGTTGCCGGATGCGGCACGCTCGGCGCGCAGCCCGGCCTGCCGGAGGGTGTCCTCGATGACGGTTCCCGGCAGGTCGCAGTCGCTGACGAGGATGAAGGGCGCAGTCATGAGAGTGATGCTATAGCATCTAGCAGATGTCCGCACGGCACTACGGTTGACCATCATTTGCTATAGCATCGGACGCATGACTACGCGCCGCGCTCTGATCACGGGGGCCAGTTCCGGTATCGGAACCGCCGCCGCCCTCGACCTCGCCCGCGAGGGCACCGCCCTCTGGATCACGTACGCCGGACGGGAAGCCGAAGCTCTCCGCGTCGCCGAGGAGTGCCGGGCGGCAGGCTCCCCCGAGGTGCACGTCTCGCGTCTCGACCTGCGCGAGCGCGAGTCGATCGACGCGCTGGTCGGCGAGATCACGGACGCCTGGGGCTCGCTGCACGTGCTCATCAACAACGGCGGCGTGTGCCCTTACACCGCCTACGACGACATCGACTTCGACGAGTGGGACATGGTCCTCGAGACCAACGCCCGCGGCACGTTCTTCCTCACCCGCGGTGCGCTTCCTCTGCTCCGGGCCGCCGAGGGGGACCGCTCCGTGATCAACATCGCCTCGATCGCCGGCCAGGTCGGCGCGCTGCAGACCGGCATCCACTACGCCGCGAGCAAGGGGGCGATCCTCGCGATCACGCGCAGCTTCGCCCGACACCTCGCAGCGGAGGGCATCCGCGTGAATGCGGTCACCCCCGGTCCGGTCAAGAGCGCGATCACCGACCAGCTGCAGGGGGCGGGCCGCGAGAAGCTCGAAGCCGGCATCCCCCTCGGCGCGTTCGGCCAGCCCGAGGACGTCGCCTGGATCATCACCTCACTCGCGTCGGAGCGCGCCCGCTTCATCACCGGCGCCACCTACGACGTCAACGGAGGCGTTCGCATTGACTGACCACGCTGCCGCCGACCGTTCCGCCGCATCCCGCTCCGCCGCTGATACCGTCCAGGCGCAGCTCGACGCGTTCAACGCGCACGACCTCGACGCCTTCGTCGCGACGTACGCCGCGGATGCCGTGATCACCGGCGTCGCTCCCGAACCGGTGGTGGGCTCGGCCGCGATCCGCGCGTTCTACGAGCCGCGGCTGCAGAACCCCGAGCTGTCGTGCGTGATCGAGACCAGCGTGCTGTTCGGCACCCGCTGGGTCGTCGCGCAGGAGCAGGTCATCAACGCGGGCGTCGCGACCGAGACCATCGCGACCTTCGACGTGGTCGACGGACTGATCTCGCGCGCCTCGATGCTCAAGGCCTGAAGCGCGCAGGACGCGGCGTCACATTCGGCGGTAGACGTCCGAGCGGTGGGCGATGCGCAGCACGTACACGGTACGCGCGTCCTCATCGACGCGAACGACGACACGATACGCGATACCGATGTAGCCGCTGCGCTGCCCTTCGAGCTCAGCGCCGAGCGCCTTGGTCGTGCGCAGCGGATTCTCGGCGAGCGGACCTTCGAGGAACCGGAGCACCGCGTCGGCGAGCTTGGGTTCCAGACGATGCAGTGCGCGAACAGCAGGGCCGGTGAGCTGGATGTCGTAGGGCTCCGGCATCACCGGCGAGCCAGCTGCTCTCGCACTTCTGCGAGGCTCAACGTGCGACCCGCAGCGATATCCGCATCTGCCTCCGCCACCTCTTCGGCGTGCTGCGGATCCTGCAGCAGCGCGAGAGTGGCCTGCAGCGCTTCGAGATCATCGACGCTCAACATGACGACGGCGGGTCGCCCGTGGCGCGTGATGGTCACCGCCTCGTGCGTGGTGTCCACTGCTTCCACCAACTGCGAGAACCTGTCCTTCGCCTCGCTGACCGAGATCGTCTGCACGTCCATAAATCTAGCCTAAAGTCAGGCCAGTTTATAGGCCAATATTCTGTCCGCAGCTTGCTCCTCCGCGCGAGAACCCGCTTGTCCCAACGATGGGGCTGGGCTGCGGGGGCGGCCCTCTCGGCATGAAGGAGATCTCCCAGAATGAAGGAGCCTTCCGCGAGAACGCTCCTTCATGTCGTGGTTTCTCCTTCAGAACGCGCGGGGTCGCGGATACCGGCCCGCGCAAGAACTGCGACCCGTCAGACCCTACGCCGCGTGAGCAACCGCACCTGCACGGTTCGCCTGCAGGAGTGAGACGACAGACGTGGCGAGGAAGACGGCCGCGACCGCGACGGCAGCGATGAGGGCTGCGGTGCCTTCGGCGAAGAGCGCGATGAGGGCTGCAACGAGGCTCACGACGAAGCCGATCCAGACGGTCTTGGCCGCCGCCCGGTGGGATGCCGACCACGCCGCGTCACTTCTCATCGTCGCGTTCGTGCGGATGCCGGCGAGCCGGTTGCGGCGCAGTCGACCGCGGCTCGCGAGCTCCGTCAACACGGCGGTCAGCAGCAGCAGCGCGGGGAAGATCACGGCGATGACAGGCATGTCGGCAGTCTAAAACGCCATGTTGACCCACGCGATGCGAAGGAGATCTCGCGGAATGAAGGAGAGATCGGCGAAACGGCTCCTTCATACCGTGCGATCTCCTTCAGCACGCGCGGGCGCAACGTCAGCACGCGCGGGCGCAGCTGCAGCACGCGTGGGCGCAGCTCCAGAACGTGCGGGCGCGGATCACTCGTGCTCGGGAAGGATCGGCGACGACCACCCCGGATCACGGCCCAGCTGCGCCGCCCGCGACACCGAGGTCGACCCGTAGCGGTCGCGCAGGGTGTCGAGCACGGAGTCGAGTCGCGCGTCATCGCCCCAGTCGATCGGCAGCTCGGGCTGCACGTTCCCGACGCGGTCGAGTTGCGACAGCGAGATGCCGATCAGGGTGATGCCGCGCGCCGAGATCTCGGCCTGCGCCGCGGCGAGCAGCGCGCGAGCGACGGTGAGCACGATGGCGGTGCGATCGGTGGGCGCTCGGAGCGAGCGGGAGCGGGTGGCCTTCGTGAAGTCGCCGAAGCGCAGTCGCAGCACGACGGTGCGACAGACGCGGTCGCCGTCCCGGAGTCGCCGCCCGAGCCGGTCGACG
>NZ_JBLVOH010000103.1:0-5525 GCF_053543675.1 Microbacterium umsixpiens | reverse complement strand
CGGATCGCGGACGGCTGCCGAGCGCGCGCTGCGAGCCGACCGATCCGCGCCGCCGGGTGGTGTCGACCGGACGCGGATCCCGCAGCCGGGCCAGCGCGTGCACATGGGCGCCCGTCGCCTTGCCCAGCATCCGCTCCGCCGTCGCAGCCTCGAGCTCGGCGAGCTCACCGACGGTGCGGATCCCGTAGCGGTGCAGTTTCTCGGCCGTCACCGCTCCCACGCCCCACAGCCGTTCGACCGGAAGGGGAAGCAGGAACTCCTCCTCGCGCTCGGGCTCGACGACCAGCAGGCCGTCGGGTTTGCTCACGGCGCTGGCGACCTTGGCGAGGAACTTGGTGCGCGCGACTCCGACCGAGATCGCCAGCCCGGCCTCCGTGCGCACGCGTTCCCGCAGCCGCGCCGCGATCTGCTCGGGAGTGCCGGCGATGCGTCGCAACCCCCCGACCTCGAGGAACGCCTCATCGATCGAGAGTCCTTCGACGAGCGGGGTGGTGTCGCGGAAGATCGCGAAGACGTCTTTGCTCGCGGCGGAGTACGCCTCCATGCGCGGCGGGACGACGACGGCATCCGGGCAGAGTTCGCGCGCCTGCCGGCCGCCCATCGCCGTGCGGACCCCGCGCGCCTTCGCCTCATAGCTCGCGGCCAGCACGACCCCGCCGCCCACGATGACGGGTCGCCCGCGCAGTTCCGGGGCGTCGCGCTGCTCGACCGACGCGTAGAACGCATCGAGATCAGCGTGCAGCACCGTGGCTTCCCCACGCATCCGTGCTCCCGTCGACGTGCGGATCGTCGCACGGACCGCGGACATCCGGACCGTCGTCGACCGGGGCGACGCGATGTCCGTGCTCGCGGATATCGTCGGCGCGTGCCGGAACCGGTGAAGCAGTGGTGGGCGCGACGGCAGTTCTCCCGCGGTCGCGCCGTTCCGTATGAGGTGGGCACATACCGCGCCGGATGGGCGGCATACCCGGAGCTGATCCGGCAGTACCACCCCGAGCTCAACCACGGCATCGCGCTGTCGCAGGTCCCGCTCGCGGCCGATGTGCTGCTCTGTTGGGAGTGCCCGGTCGGACACCGGTTCGCCGCCACCCCGACCGAGCAGCGCGAGCGACCAGGACAGGTGCGGCGCCGCTCCGCGTGGTGTCCCGAATGCTCGGCCCTCGCCCGTCCGCAACCGGTCGTGCTGGGCGAAGCCCGCGCCCTCCCACGCAATCCCCGTCGTCCCGCGCCCGCGCTCTGCACCAAGACGCCCGACCTGCCCGCGGGAACCGCGTTCGTGAGCGCGTGCGCCCCGCGCCCGGCATCCGCGGTGGAAGGACGCCTCCGGGCAGAGCTCGGAGCGCTGATCGAGTTCGACGCGGCGGTGAACGCGGTGAAAGTGTCGCGCCCGTTCTTCCGGCACACCGAGGTCTGGCCCGACATCGTGTTCCCGGAACTGCGAGTCGCGCTCGAGTACGACACGGTCGGCCGTCACGGCCTCGAGCACGTCGGCAAGCGGCAGGATGCCGATCTGCGCAAAGACCGCGCCCTCCGTGCCGCCGGCTGGGAGGTCATCCGCATCCGCACCGGGAAGCTCGAACCCCTCGGTCCGCACGACCTTGCACTGTCGTCGGTGAGCGCCAAGAGCATCGCGCGCATCATCGACGAGCTGCGGGCCATCCGCGGTGCGCTGCTCGTGGACGCGTACCTCCGGTGAGGCGTTGCCGCACTTCCGGCCACCCGTCGCGAAGGAGAACTCTTGAAATGAAGGAGCCCACAGCGCGAAACGGCCTTCATTCCGCCACTTCTCCTTCAGAACGCGCGACGCGACTGCCGCCAGCCGCCCCTCATGCCTTCTCGAACGCGAACACTCCAGGATCGAGCGTGAAGCCGAGGCCCGGAGCATCCGTCGGCCGGATCCGTCCCTCGAAAGACGGGCCGCCGAGCACGAAAGACGGCGCGGGATCGTACGGGTTGACGCCTCGCGCAAAGGTCTCGACACCGATGCCGAGGTGGGCGGTGACCTCGGGATAGACATGCCCCGACACGGGCACACCACGCTCGGTCGCCCAGGCGATCACCTCGCGCGCCGGAGTCACGCCACCGATCGCGACGACATCGAGGCGCAACGCCTCGACACCGCCGACCTCGACGAGCGCCTTCAGCACGGCAGTATCGGTGACCTCATCGCCGACCGAGACGGCAAGCCCCGATTCCCGGCGGATGCGCGCGACACCCGCGGCATCCTCCGGCAGCAGCGGGTCTTCGAGCCAGGCCAGCTGCGGGTCTCCCCACTGCGCGATCTCGGCCAGGGCGGCATCGGCATCCGGCCACCCGAAGCCGACATCGACGATCAGACCGGTCGCGGAGGGCAGCTCGGCGTTGAGCAGGGTGAACAGCTCGCGCATATATGCCGGATCGGGAATGCGGGAGATCTTCACGTACGTCCAGCCGTCCGCCTGAGCGAGAACCTCGTCGGCGACCTCGCGCGGAGCCCGGTCAGGCGACGGATATGCGGCGACGAGGATCGAGTCCCGCGGCGCGTCTCCGGTGCCGAGCAGCTTCCACAGCGGCACATCCGCACGCTGGGCTGCGATGTCCCACAGCGCGATGTCGACGAGGCCGATGGCCCGACGAACGAGCCCCACCCGTCCGACGATCGCACTGCCGCGCAGCATCCGATCCCACGTCGATGTCGGGTCGTCGGCATCCGCACCGACCGCATGCGCCGCGACGAGCCGGTCGACTATCTCGGCCATCGGCGCCTCACGCGACAGGCAGTACGCGACGCCGGTCGTGCCGTCATCGGCGGTCGCCTGCACCGCGCTGTACTCGCGTCGGGTCACCGTCATCGCCCCCAACTGCAAGGGCGCGGGAAGGGGCAGCACGGCCGTGGCCGTGTCGATGCGGGCGATCGTGCTCATTCGGGCTTCTTCGCCAGGGGGATGCCGTAGTCGACCATGAAGCCGCCGTCGACGTAGAGGGTCTGTCCGTTCATGTAGCGGGACTGGTCGGAGACGAGGAAGCTGACGGCCGCGGCGATCTCGCTCGCGTCGCCCAGGCGCTTCGCGGGGATGCGCGACAGGATCGTGTCGAGGCTGAGTGTGCCCGCCTCGACGCCCTGGCGGAACACGCCCGTGTCGACGTAGCCGGGCGCGACCGCGTTCACCCGCACACCGCGAGAGGCCCACTCGGCACCGGCGGTAGAGGTGAGGCCGATCACCGCTGCCTTGGTCGTGGCGTAAGGCGCACGCCCCGCCGACCCGCGCGACGAGATGGACGAGATGTTCACGATGCGGCCGTCGCCGCGCTCCAGCATCCGCTTCCCTGCGGCCTGCAACGCCGAGAAGACGCCGTGCAGGTTCACGTCGACCACGGCCGACCATTCGTCCCAGCTGAGGTCTTCGATGCCGCGGTGGCGCTGGATGCCGGCGTTGTTGACGAGCACCTCGATGGGTCCGAGCTCGGCCTCGATCTCGCCGAACACCCGGTCGACGCCGGCGTGGTCGGTCACGTCGAGCTCGCGCCACAGGATGCCGGCGGGGTTCGCTCCCGCGGTCAGTCCGGGCACGCGGTCCGCGGCGACGACCGTGTAGCCGTCGGCGGCGAGGCGCTGGCCGATCTCCCAGCCGATGCCGGCGGATCCTCCGGTGACGATGGCGATGGGCGCGGTCATTGCTCTCCTCAGGGGGTTCGAGATTTGCTATAGCAAGTGTAGTGGCCGGGCGACTCAGCGGTCGAGCAGATCCGCGACCACGGCCGCCACGTGCTCCACGAGCAGGTCGAGCGCACCGGGAGCGAGCGGCGTCTGCCACGCCTGGTACGCGCCACGGTCATACGCGTCGCGCGTCGGCAGGTACACGAAGCCGGGGCCGTTCGTGAGATTCATCACGACGATCGGCGTCTCGGGAAACCGCGCCCGCAACGCGGTCTGCAGACGCGAATACGCCTCTCCCGGATGCCCCACGATCACCGCATCCCCGAGCCGCCAGGCCCACACCGGATGCTGCACCGTCGGACCCTCGATGTACCCGTCACGCAGGTTGCGTGCGCGACCGAGACGTTCCTCACGCGACCGCGGATCGATGTCCTTCCACTCCTCGGCGAGCTCTTCCAGCGCCGGCAGGTCGCGCAGCGGCAGCTCGACGCTCGTCACCGAACCGGCCGCGCCCTCCCCGCCGTGAGCCACCTCTCCCGCCCAGATCGCCAGCGGCGCTCCCGACTCCACGACGCCCTCGAGAGTCAGTTCCTCCCCCGGCGCCGGCAGCGAATCGAGGGCCGCGAGCACCGCATGCCCGAGCGAGCGTCCGTGGCGGTCGGCGACCGTGACGTCGCCGGTGTACTGCTCGCGGGGCGCCAGCTCGCCCGAGGCGCCCTGCACGAACAGGCACGGCGCACCCGTGGCGGCCTCGACGATCTCGCGCATCGCGCCGACGTAGTCCGGCGACACCTCACGGCTCTGCCAGGCGAGCGTGGTCGGGTGGCAGGCGTAGTTCACGAGCGTGCCGCGCACGACACCGTCGATGCTGAGGCGGCCGATCATGACGGTGTCATCGGCGGTGCCGGCGGGGTTGAAGCCCACGAGCGCACGCCCGTCGACGTCGAGCTCGCGATCGGCGGCCAGTGTGCAGCGGCCGGTCGTCCACTCGACGAGTCCGGGGACCGCCCCGTCGAGCGCCTCGCGTCCGGCGGCGATGCCCGCGGCGGCGAGCGCCTCGAGGTACCCGGGGATCAGCTCTCCACCCGGGAGGTGCGCATCGGCCGCGCAGAGCACCGCGCCGGCATGCGTGTGCGAGAGCGACAGCATCAGCTGGTCGGCCTCGAGTCCGAGTCCCGCCAGGATCGCCCCGCGGACGCCCTGTTCGTCGGCCACGCGGCGCCACCAGGTGCCGTCGACCGCGAGCAGCAGGCGCGGCCGCTCGTCTCCCGCGATCACGGCGAGCGCGGTCAGCTCGAACGGGCGGTGCGCCCCCTCGGAGCGCTCCCAGTCGGCGGGCCCCCAGTTCTTGGCGCGGATGCCGACGGGCGGCGTGATGTCGCGGCGGGCGATGCCGATGCGCGCGCGGGTGCGGGGGATACGGATGCGGTCGCCGAGATGCGTGGGCGATGCCGTGTCGTTCAAGAGAAGTCCTCCATGCTGTCCATGATGCCGCCGCTCACGCGCTCGTGAGCACGTCGGCGATCAGCACGCGGTCGCCGGCCTCGGGGAGATCCGCCTCGACGCCACGCTCGACGTTGTCGCTGTACAGCAGCGTGGAAGGCTCCGAGAAGCCGTCGGCCAACCGCAGCCGCCCTCCCACGAACTGGCTGCCGGTGACGCGCGCGTGATTGACGCCCGTTCCGATGTCGACATGTGCCACGCCCTTCGGCGCTGCCGAGGTCAGGCCGCTCAGCCGCCAGGTGATGACCCCCGAGCCGGCGGCCCTCGAGATCAGGGCGCCCTCGCCGCGCTCGGTGCTGAGCTCGACGCCCTCCAGCGCGATGGCCTGGTCGCGCACGGCGGTCGCGGAGAGCACGGCATCGCGCACCGAGCCGCCCCGGATGGT
>NZ_JBLVOH010000102.1:0-5655 GCF_053543675.1 Microbacterium umsixpiens | reverse complement strand
TCCATGCGCGTCATCACCCCGTCGGCCGGGGCCGTCACGACGTGCGTCTCCCGTGCGGTCGGCAGCGCCGCATCGGGGTCGCCGTCCTGGGCGCGGATCATCGCCTTCCAGGTGTCCATCGCGCGGCCGTCGTCGAGCGCGGCTTCCACGTCGGCATCCGGCTGTCCGGCGAGGGCGAGCATCTCCCGTGCCAGGGCGAGGGTCAGCTCGCGGACATCGGCGGGGCCGCCGCCGGCGAGGATCTCGACGGATTCGCGGACCTCGTTGGCGTTGCCGATCGCGAGTCCGAGCGGCACGTTCATGTCGGTGAGGAGCGCGGTCGTGGCCACGCCGGAGTCGGTACCGAGCGCGACCATCGTGCGCGCGAGTTCGCGGGCGCGGTCGATGTCCTGCATGAAAGCGCCGGAGCCGAACTTCACGTCGAGCACGAGCGCGTCGGTGCCCTCGGCGATCTTCTTCGACATGATGCTCGACGCGATCAGTGGGATCGCCTCGACCGTGCCGGTGACGTCACGGAGGGCGTACAGCTTCTTGTCGGCGGGCGCGAGACCCGAACCCGCGGCGCAGATGACCGCGCCGACATCGCCCTGCATCTGCGCGAACATCTCCTCGTTGCTGAGGGCGGCGCGCCAACCGGGGATCGACTCGAGCTTGTCGAGCGTGCCGCCGGTGTGGCCGAGTCCGCGACCGCTGAGCTGGGGAACGGCGACGCCGAACGACGCGACCAGCGGGGCGAGCGGCAGGGTGATCTTGTCGCCGACGCCGCCGGTGGAATGCTTGTCGACGGTCTTCTTGCCGAGCGAGGCGAAGCTCATCCGCTCCCCCGATGCGATCATCGCGTCGGTCAGTACGCGGATCTCATCGCGCTCCATCCCGCGCTGGAAGATCGCCATCGCGAACGAGGCCATCTGCGCGTCGGAGACGTAGCCGCGGGTGTACGCGTCGATCATCCACCGCAGCGCCGCCTCGGGAACCGCACCGCCGTCGCGCTTGGCGCGGATCACGTCCACCGCGTCGAAGGGCTCAACAGTCATCGTGCTTCCTCCAGGTCGCGCGGCCCGAATGCATCGGGCAGCACCTCGTCGATCGTGCGGATGCCGGAGACGGTCTCCAGCAGCATGCCCGGCATCGCGTGCTCGAACAGCAGCTGCCGGCAGCGTCCGCACGGCATGATCGTCTGTCCGTCGTTGTTCACGCACACGAAGGCGACGAGCTGGCCGCCGCCCGACATGTGCAGATCGCCGACGAGGGCGCACTCGGCGCACAGGGTCACGCCGTAGGAGGCGTTCTCGACGTTGCAGCCGGCGACGATGCGGCCGTCACCGACGAGGGCCGCCGCCCCCACGCGATAACGCGAATACGGCGCGTACGCCTTCGTCATGGCATCCGTGGCGACCTGGCGCAGTTCATCCCAGTCGATGTCTGTCATTGCGATGCTTTCCTCTTCCGACCGGCTAGGACTTTATGTAGGGCTTGCCGTCGGCGGCGGGCGCCTTGATCTGCCCGGCGAATCCGGCCACGGCGAGCAGCGTGACCAGGTACGGCAGCATGAGCATGAACTCACCCGGGATCGGCGTCTTCAGGATCGACAGCAGGTTCTGCAGGTTGGTCGCGAAGCCGAACAGCAGCGCGGCGAGCGTGGCACGGATCGGGTCCCAGCGGCCGAAGATCACGGCGGCGAGGGCGATGAAGCCGAGTCCCGCCGTCATGTCCTTGCCGAACTGCGGCACCGAGACGAGCGTGAAGTACGCACCACCCATGCCGGCGATCGCCCCCGCGAGCAGCACGTTCCAGAATCGGGTCGGGTTCACCTTGATGCCGACGGTGTCCGCGGCCTGCGGGTGCTCACCCACGGCACGGAGCCGCAGACCCCAGCGGGTGCGGTACAGCCCCCACGCGACCACGGCGACGGTGATGAACATCAAGTATCCGATGAACGTCTGGTTGAACAGGACGGGCCCGATGATCGGGATGTCGCTGAGCACCGGGATCTCGACGCGCGGGAACCGGACGGGGGTGTTCAAGGTCGTCTCGTTCGGTGCGAGGAGTGCGCCGTAGAGGAAGCCGGTGAGACCCGTGACGAGCACGTTGAGCACGACACCGACGATGACCTGCTCGACGAGGTACTTGATCGCGAACGCGGCCAGCACGCTGGCCACCAGCACGCCGCCCACCATCGCGCCGATCAGACCGACGAACGGGTTGCCGGTGATGCTCGAGAGCAGGGCGGCGGAGAATGCGCCGAGCAGGAGCTGACCCTCGATCGCGACGTTCACGACACCGGCGCGTTCGCCGATGACGCCGCCCAGAGCACCGAACACGAGCGGTACCGACAGCGACACCGCTCCGAACAGCAGGCTGGTGACCGGAACGAGTCCCCCGGCCGATGCCCAGACGAGGAACGCGAAGACGGCGAGCACCCCGTAGGCCACGACCAGCCACAGCGAGGGCTTGCGGTAGGTCCATGCCCGGAGGAAGGCACCGACGGTCAGGACCACCAGGATGCCGAACACGACCCAGAAGGTCGAGGCGGTCGGCAATGCCACGTCGGGCAGCGAGAGGGCCGAGGACTGGTCGGAGAGGCGGAACGTGCTGGTGCCCGAGCGCGGCACCGCGAGGAACAGCAGCGCCAGCAGCGCGGTCGCTGCGGCGAGGACGATCGGCGCCTTGAGGTGCCGCTCCTTGACCGTCGCGAGCTGCACCGTGCCGTCGGCGGCCTGGGTCTGAACGAGGGACATCATGCCATCACCGCCTTCTTCGCGGCCTTGGCTCTTGCCTTGGCAGCCTTCTCCGCATCGGTCTTCGGAAGGAAGAACACCGTCCGCAGCAGCGGCGGCGCCGCGATGAACAGCACCACGAGCGACTGCACCACGAGCACGATGTCGACCGGGATGTCCTGCGCCTGCATCGAGAACGAGCCCGCCTTGAGCGCCCCGAACAGGATGCCGGCGGCGAACGTGCCCCACGCACGGCTGCGGCCGAGGAGCGCGACCGTGATCGCGTCGAAGCCGATGCCGGCGTCGATCGTCTCGGTCACGCCGGTGGTGACGGCGCCCTGGATCTGGTTCATGCCGGCGAGACCCGCCAGGCCTCCGGCGAACAGCATCGCGTAGACGTAGATGCGCTGCACGCTGATGCCGGCGGCGCGTGCCGCATGGGGGTTCTCCCCCACCGCGCGCATCCGCATGCCGAGCGACGAGCGCTCGATCAGCCACCAGACGAACAGCGTCGCGACGATCACGATCACGAAGCCGAGATCGAGCAGCGGGAACTGCGGACCGAGCAGGGTCGGGAACTGGGCGCTCTGCGGCGTCGCCGAGCCGAGTGCCTGGTTGGTGCCCGGCTTCTGCAGCAGACCCGGCGTGCGGATCATCCACAGCAGCAGGTAGTACGCGATGTAGTTGAGCATGATCGTGAGGATCACCTCGTGCGCACCGGTGCGCGCCTTGATGAGCCCCGCGATGGCACCCCAGAGAGCACCGCCGGCGATACCGGCGATCAGCGTCACCGGGATGTGCAGCCAGATCGGCAGATCGAGCGAGAAGGTCAGCAGCGCCGCGACGGCGACACCGATGAGCATCTGCCCACGGGCACCGATGTTGAACAGGCCGACGCGGAACGCCAGAGCGACACCGAGGCCGGCCGCGATCAGCGGAGCCGCGAAGCCGAGGGTGTTCGTCAACGGCCGGATCTGGGCCGCGAAGTCCGCGCCACGGGCGTTGAAGATCGCTCCGCGGAACAGCGCCTCGTAGCCGTTGTACACGGCGTTCCAGGCGGCGACGAACGTGTCGCCCGGCTGCGCGAAGAAGTACACCGAGGCCGTCTGCACGTCTTCGTTCGTGAAGGCGATGAGGATGCCGCCCACGATCAGTGCCAGGACGATCGCGAGGATCGTCGTGACGGCGTTGCCGCGGAGGATCTCCTTGAGGATGAGGTTTCCGCGCGGAGGCGGCGGCACGTCGGAGGGGTCGCGCGGGACGGTGCCGGTGCTCGTGGCGAGCTCCTGCGGCGGGATCCCCTTGGTCACATCTCCTGCGCCGGGCGTCGCTCCGCTCACGCGGCCACCTCCCCTTCGGCCGCTCCGGCCATCATGAGTCCGAGTGTCTCCCGAGGCGTGTCTCCGGGGACGATGCCGACGATCGTGCCGCGGTACATGACCGCGATCCGGTCGGCGAGAGCCGCGACCTCGTCGAGCTCCGTGGAGACGACGATCACGGGGATGCCCGCATCGCGCGTCTCGATGATCCGCTTGTGGATGAACTCGATCGAGCCGACGTCCACGCCACGGGTCGGCTGCGCGGCGACGAGGAGCCGCAGGTCGCGGCTCATCTCCCGGGCGATGACGACCTTCTGCTGGTTGCCGCCCGACAGCGTGCCCGCCGGCGTCTCCGGCCCCTGCGTGCGGATGTCGTACTCGGTGATGCGCGCACGGGCGAACTCGTCGAGAGCCGAACGGCGCAGCGTGCCGGCGCGGCTGAACGCCGGGTCGTCCGAGCGGTCGAGGATGAGGTTCTCCGCGACGGAGAAGCCGGCGACCAGCCCGTCCTCCGTGCGGTCCTCGGGGACGAAGCCGACGCCGGCGTCGAGGATGGCGCGCACGCTCTTGCCGACGAGTTCCTTCCCGTCGAGCACGATGCTGCCTTCGACGCGGGCGGCGAGGCCGACGATGGCCTCCACCAGTTCGGTCTGGCCGTTGCCCTGCACACCGGCGATCGCGAGGACCTCGCCGGGACGGACGGCGAGGTCGACGCCGTCGACGACGATCGCGCCCGTGGCGGTGAGGACGCGCAGTCCCTTGACTTCGAAACCGCCCTCGCCCAGGCGGGGCGGGTCCTTGTGCACGGTCAGCTCGACCGCGCGACCGACCATGAGGGAGGCGAGCTCCGCGTTCGTCGCGGTGGGAGACGCCTCGCCGACGACCTTGCCCAGACGGATGATGGTGATCTTGTCGGCCACCTCGCGCACCTCGCGCAGCTTGTGCGTGATGAACACGATCGCCGTGCCCTCGTCGCGCAGCTGACGCATGATGTTCATCAGCTCGTCGGTCTCCTGCGGGGTGAGCACCGCGGTCGGCTCGTCGAAGACGAGCACCTTCGCGTCGCGCGACAGGGCCTTGATGATCTCGACGCGCTGCTGCACGCCGACGGGCAGGTCGCCCACGAGCGCATCCGGGTCGATGTCGAATCCGAAGCGGGCGGCGACCGAGCGCACGTGCTCTCGCGCCTTCGCGATGTCGAGCCTGCCGAGCGCCTTGGTCTGCTCGTGACCGAGCATCACGTTCTCGGCCACGGTGAAGACCGGGACGAGCATGAAGTGCTGGTGGACCATGCCGATCCCCGCAGCCATCGCGTCGCCAGGACCGCGGAAGCGCTGCACCTCGTCATCGAGGAGGATCTCTCCCTCATCGGCCTGGTACAGGCCGTAGAGGACGTTCATGAGCGTGGACTTGCCCGCGCCGTTCTCGCCGAGGAGCGCGTGGATCTCCCCCGGCTCAACCACCAGATCGATGTGGTCGTTGGCCACGAGGCTACCGAATCGCTTGGTGATGCCGCGAAGTTCGAGCTTCATATCTGCACCTTATCCAGAAGAGTTATCCAGAAGAGTCATCCAGGAGAATCGTCGTCCGTCCACGGCACGGGGCGAGTGGCAGCCTGC
>NZ_JBLVOH010000101.1:14933-17866 GCF_053543675.1 Microbacterium umsixpiens | reverse complement strand
GGAACGCGACCGGGGCATCGAGTGTCGCGCCGTCGCTCGGCAGGATCGCGCTCTGCGCAGCTGCTACGGGCAGGTAGGCGGATGCGTCGATGACCCATGCCCACGCCTCGCCGGCGAACGAGAAGAAGTTCGCCACGATCGGCAGGACGAACAGGACGCCGACGGTCGCCGCGATGGCTCCGGCCCCCGAACGCAGGATGAACCCGAAGGCGACTCCGATCAGGGCGAACACCGCCATGGCGAGGGAGGAGACGACGATGGGCAGGAACGACGCGGCCGGGTCCGACCAATCGATGCTCTGATCCCGCGGCGCCACGATGAGCGAGACCGCGACGGCTGCGAGACCGAAGATCACCAGGGAAGACAGGAACATGAAGACCGCGAGCACGGTCGACTTGGCCGCCAGCACCGATCCGCGGATCGGGTTCGCGGTGAGCGTCGAACGGATCATCCCGGTCGAGTACTCGCCCGTCACGGAGATCGCACCGATGATGCCGGCGAGCAGCATCGTGAACTGGATCGGCATGACGACGGCCTGGATCGGCTCGAACCCCGGCATGTCGACCGCCTGTGCGATCAGCACGGAGATCCCGATGGTGAGGGCCGCGGCGATGCCGATGGACCACCACGTCGAGCGGAGGGTGGCGAGCTTGATCCATTCGCCGCGTAGGGCGCGGACGAAGGTCAGCCGGCGACCGGTGTCGACGCGCGGCCGCGCGGGCGCGGGTGCCTGTGTCGTGGTCATGAGATCTCCTTGGTGCGGTACTCGACGGAGTCGCCGGTGAGGGCGAGGTAGGCGTCTTCGAGCGATCCGGTGGTGGGGGTGAGTTCGTGCAGCGGGATGCCGCGGTCCGCGGCGAGATCGCCGATGCGGGCGGCGGGGAGACCCACGATGTCGAGGAGGTCGGGAGCCGAGCTCACGATCTCCACACCCGGGCCGCCGACGACCGCGGCGAGATCGGTGGGTCGCGGGGTGCGCACACGCACGGTGTTCTGCGTCCAGGAGCGCACGAGTTCGGCCAGCGGAGCATCCGCCAGCACGCGTCCGCGCCCCATCACGATGACATGGTCGGCGGTCTGCGCCATCTCGCTCATCAGGTGGCTCGACAGGAGCACGGTGCGGCCCTCGGAGGCCGCGTGCCGGACGAACTGACGCACCCAGCGGACGCCCTCGGGGTCGAGGCCGTTGACGGGCTCGTCGAGGATGAGCGTGTGGGGGTCGCCGAGCAGTGCGGAGGCGATGCCGAGGCGCTGTCCCATTCCGAGCGAGAACTTCCCGGCCCGCTTGCGGGCCACCGACCCGATGCCCGCGAGGTCGATGACCTCGTCGACGCGGGAGGAGGGGATCCCGTGGGTCGCTGCCATCGCCCGAAGGTGATTGCGTGCCGTCCGCCCGGTGTGCACGGCCTTCGCGTCGAGAAGGACGCCGACCTCGGTGAGCGGCGCGCGAAGCTTGCGATACTCGCGACCGGCGATCTCGGCGCGTCCGGACGTCGGCCGGTCGAGGCCCACGATCATTCGCATCGTGGTCGACTTGCCGGCACCGTTCGGACCGAGGAAGCCGGTGACGCTGCCCGGCTTGACGGTGAACGACACGTCATCGACGGCCGTCTTGTCTCCGAACCTCTTCGTGAGGCCTTCTGCTGTGATCATGTGGACAACGCTACGGAGCGTCGGGCCGCCGCGCGTCCTCCCCAGGTACCGTCCTCCGGAGCAGGATGTCCTCCCCGCGGCGGATGGATCGGCTCAGGAACGGGGACGGGCGTGGACCCGTGCGGCCATCTCGTCGGAGGCGAGGATCGCCTCGTCGATGATCTCCCTCGACGGTGGCGCCGTCAGCCAATCGTGACTCAGCGAGGCCGGGACGAGCAGCGGCATGCGATCGTGCAGATCGACGAGGTGGTCGGGGGCGGGGCGCATCACGATCGAATAGCACGTGTACCACTCGCCGTCGGCGGTGCGACCGCGCTGCGTGACCGCGGCCATGCCGAAGAGCGTGCCCTCGTCGATGAGGAACTCGTTCCACTGCCGCGACGGCTTCTGCATCTCGTACCAGCTGGTCGCCGGGACGATCGCCCGCGACTTCGCTCCGCCCGGGCGCTCCTGCAGGCGCTCGGACCGCGTGTTGATCGAGGGGAACTTCGCCGGCTCACCGTTCACGAGAAAGCCCCACCACGCGGGTTCCAATGTGGGAGCGGCATCGGGCTGCACGATCACCGGGTTGAGGTTGCGGAGGTTCTTCCCCGTCGGACGGATGGTCTCACCCGCGTTCCCCTCCGCCCAGACACGCAGGCCCTCGAGCACCGCATCGTCGGCGGCGGCGAGGACTTCCGCATCGGTGAACCGGGGATCGAGACCGTAGCTCGCGCACATGCCGTCAGCGTAGCCCCGGCCGCCGACATCCGTCACGTCCCGGCGGGCTGGGGCTCCGATAAGGTCGACGGGTGCCAGAAACCCGTCGACTCCCCGCGCCCCTGGCACTCGGCGGGGCCGTCGCGATCGGAGTCATGACGGCGATCCAGGCCCGGATCAACGGCGTTCTCGGGGTGCGTGTGGATGACGGCATCGTGGCGGGCCTCCTCTCGTTCTCGGTAGGCCTGCTCGCACTGGTCGCCGTGATCTGCTGCATCCCCTCAGCCCGGCGCGGAGTAGGACGCCTCTGGAGCGGCATCCGACATCACACGATCCCGTTCTGGATGCTGCTGGGCGGGGCGTGCGGAGCCCTCACCGTCTCCACCCAGGGGCTGACCGCCGGGGTCCTCGGCGTCTCGCTGTTCAGCGTCGGCGTCGTCGCGGGCCAGACCCTGCACGGACTCGTGCTCGATCGGATCGGGTTCGGCCCTGCGGGCGTGGTCGCGGTCACCCCCGGCCGGGTCGCCGGCGGCGTTCTCGCGCTCGCCGCGGTCGGCATCTCGTTGTCGGGCGACGTGCTC
>NZ_JBLVOH010000101.1:9706-14913 GCF_053543675.1 Microbacterium umsixpiens | reverse complement strand
CGACGTGCTCGCCACCGCCCCGCTGTGGATGCTGCTGCTGCCGTTCGCCGCCGGAGTCGGAATCGCGTGGCAGGCGGCCACGAACGGTCGCCTTTCGCAGCGTGTGCAGTCGCCGCTCGCCGCGACTCTGATGAGCTTCATCACCGGCACCGTCATCCTGCTGCTCGCGGCCGGGACGAGCATCGCCTTCCGCGGGATGCCCGATGCGCTCCCCGTCGAGCCGTGGCTGTACCTGGGCGGGTTCCTCGGCGCGGCCTACATCCTGCTCGGCGCGTTCATCGTCGCGCACACCGGTGTGCTCCTGATGGGGCTGGGCTCCGTGCTCGGGCAGCTCGTGACGTCGGTCGTGATCGACCTGATCTGGCCTCCGGCAGCAGGACCGGCCCTCTGGCAGGTCATCGCCATGGTCGTCGTCGCGGTGGCGTCCGTGATCGTCGCCGTTCCGCGAAGACGCCGCCGCTGACGCGTTACTTCTTCTTCGCCTTCTTCGCCCCGGCCTTCGGCATCCGCGTGATCAGCTTGCGTGCATCCACGGCCTTGCGGCGGCCGGGCTTCTTGCCCGCGGGCTTGCCTCCCACGTACAGCCAGCCGAGGAGTTCCTCGTTCTTGTCGAGGCCGTGCGCCTTGGCGACGGCCTTCGCGCGCGTGTAGTGCCCCGTGCGCCAGATGACGCCCCAGCCGGCTTCATCGAGGAGCAGGCTCAGGGTGTGGGCGACTCCGGAGGCGACGGCCTCCTGCTCCCACCGCGGGACCTTCTCGCTCTTGCGATAGCTGGCGACGACCGCGATCAGCAGCGGTGCGCGCAGCGGCTTCGACGACGGGGTCGCGTCTCCCTGAGCTTTGGCGATGGCAGCGCCGAGCATCTCGCGATCGGCTCCGCGCAGTTCGATGAGCCGCCACGGACGGAGCGAGGAGTGATCCGCGACGCGACCCGCTGCGGCGACGAACGTCAGCAGCTCTTCACGGCTCGGCGCCGTCTCGTCGACCTTCGACCAGGACTGACGCGCGCGGACCGCGTCGAGAGCACTCACGAGGCGTCGGGGGTGAAGTTCATCGCGATCGAGTTCATGCAGTAACGATCTCCGGTCGGCGTGCCGAACCCGTCGGGGAAAACATGACCGAGGTGCGAGCCGCAGTTGGCGCAACGCACCTCCGTTCGCACCATGCCCAGGCTGTCGTCCTCGATGAGTTCGACCGCGTCGGGGCGGATCGACTCGTAGAAGCTCGGCCAGCCGCATCCGGAGTCGAATTTGGTTCCACTCTTGAAGAGCTCCGCGTTGCACGCCCCGCAGGTGTAGAGGCCTGCGCGCTCCTCATCGAGCAGCTCACCCGTCCAGGCGCGCTCGGTCGCGGCCTGACGCAGCACGGCGTACTGCTCATCGCCGAGCTCGCGGCGCCATTCGTCTTCGGTCTTGTCCACGCTGTACGACATGTGTCCTCCTCAGTCCACTCCATTCTCTCTCGTCGGACGAGGCCTCGGGCGCTGCGCGTCAGAATGGACGGATGACGGATGCCGTGCAGGAGCGCTACGCGCGATTCGCCCGTGACGAGGCTCCGGGGCGGAGCGCGCTGTATGGCGAGTGGGCGGCGGGGGTCGCCGGGGATGAGGAGGTGCAGCGCATCCTGTTCCGGATCCCGGAGACGAGGCGCCAGCCGCCGCTCGTGTTCGCCGTGACCCGTCTGCTCGGCGTCCCGCTCGAGCCGTATGCGCGGTGGCGTGCTTTCGTGCTTCGGAATGCGGACGAGATCGTCGTCGAGTGCGCGCGCAGGTCTTTGCAGACGAACGAGCCGCTCCGTCTCGCGGCACTTCTGCCGGTGCTCTCCGAGATCGAGGGGCCGATCGCGCTTCTCGAGATCGGGGCGTCGGCGGGACTCTGTCTCTACCCCGATCGGTACTCGTATCGCTTCGTGGACGAGGACGGTGTGCTCCGCGCCGGCCTCGACCCGGCGGACGGCGTCTCGACGGTCGTGCTCGAGAGCCGGGTGACCGGTCCGCTTCCCGCGCTCCGGATGCCGGAGGTGGTGTGGCGTGCCGGGATCGACCTGGCGCCGCTCGATGCCGCCGACGAACGCGATCGGCGTTGGCTGCGCGGTCTCGTGTGGCCGGGGGAGCCGGGGCGCGAGGAGCGCATCGAGGCCGCCCTCGACATCGCAGCCGGTGATCCTCCTCTTCTGGTGGAAGGGGACGCCGGCACGCACCTCGCCGCGCTGGCGTCGGCGGCACCCCCGCAGGCGACCCTCGTCATCACCACTCCTGGCGTGCTGGTGCACATCCCTCGGGTGGAGCGGACGGCGCTGATCGCGAGGATCTCGCGCATGGACGCCCGCTGGATCACGATCGATCCGCCCGCGGTGACCGACGCCTGGGAGCCGCCCGTCGATCCGGATCGGTGGCGGGGGTTCGTGGTGGCGCTCGACGGACGGGTCCGCGCGGCCGCAGATCCGCTCGGTCGATGGTGGGAGTGGCGACCCGGCCTGCCGGCGGATGCGTCCTAACCTGGAGCCATGCTCGGAGATCTCACGGAGCGCGATCGCGCGATCCTCGCCCTGGAAGCGGCATGGCCGCGCCACAGCGGGGCGAAGGAAGAGATCATCCGCGCCCAGCTCGGGATGAGCGCCGCACGCTACTACCAGCTGCTCGGACGACTGATCGATTCCGAGTCCGCGCTCGAATACGATCCGATGCTGGTACGCCGCCTCCGCCGACTCCGCGATTCGCGTGCGACCCGGCGCAGCGCGCGGCTGCCCGGTTTCGTCGGCTGAGCCTCTCCGGTGACTGCTCTCCGGCGACGCGCGCGCCTCCGGCCCGGCGGCGAAACGGATTGACAGGAAGGTGCCGCTAGCATCGAGGGGTGTCAAAGCCCACCCGCGATCGCTTCGATGATGCTCCCCGTACGTCCGGACGGGTGGGAGCGCACCGAGCCGAAGCGCCGGGGATGAACGGCTGGGTCGTGCTGCTCTGGTCGTTCGTGGCTGCACTCGTGCTCATCATCGCCGGCATCTTCGGCTCGCTGGTGGTCATGGGCCGTGTCTCGCTGTTCCCCGACGCGGCGCCGAGCGCTGTTCCGACGCCGGAGGAGACGGGGATCGTCGACCCCAGCATCTCGGTGATGATCCTGAACGGCACGCCCGACGAGGGCGCCGACACGCGCATGCGCGACACGCTCATCAACAACGGCTGGGCTGCTGACAACGTCTTCGCGGGCGACAGCTCCAGTCAGGATTTCGCCAACACGACCGTGTTCTACGTCGAAGACGCGGACGAACTGGCAGCCGTCGGTCTGGCTGACCTCCTCGGCGGTGCAGCCGTGCAGCAGAGCGACTACTACTCCGGTCAGACGGAGGACGGACAGACGCAGTTCACCGTCGTGATCGGCCTCGATCGGTCTACCTCGGCACCTGAGACGCCGGAAGAGGCGCCTGCCTCCTGACGTCGGGATGCGCCCCGCCTCCGGCGGCTTGCACTCGAAGGTGTCGAGTGCCAGAATGGCGTTAGCACTCTCACACTCTGAGTGCTAAACCCAACGTCTACGTCCAGGAGGGACGAAAAAACTCATGGCAAAGATCATTGCTTTCGATGAGGAGGCCCGCCGCGGCCTCGAGCGCGGCCTCAACATCCTCGCCGACGCGGTCAAGGTGACCCTCGGCCCGCGCGGTCGCAACGTCGTCCTCGAGAAGAAGTGGGGCGCTCCCACGATCACGAATGACGGTGTCTCCATCGCCAAGGAGATCGAGCTGGACGACCCGTACGAGAAGATCGGCGCGGAGCTCGTCAAGGAGGTCGCGAAGAAGACCGACGACGTCGCGGGTGACGGCACCACCACCGCCACGGTCCTCGCACAGGCTCTGGTCCGCGAGGGCCTGCGCAACGTCGCAGCCGGCGCCGACCCCATCTCGCTCAAGCGCGGCATCGAGAAGGCCGTCGCCGCGATCACCGAGGAGCTCCTCTCGAGCGCCAAGGAGATCGACTCCAAGGAGCAGATCGCCGCCACGGCATCCATCTCCGCTGCAGACCCGGCGATCGGCGAGCTCATCGCCGAGGCGATCGACAAGGTCGGCAAGGAAGGCGTCGTCACCGTCGAGGAGTCGCAGACGTTCGGCACCGAGCTCGAGCTCACCGAGGGCATGCGCTTCGACAAGGGCTACCTGAACCCGTACTTCGTCACGGACCCGGAGCGCCAGGAAGCGGTCTTCGAAGACCCGTACATCCTCATCGCGAACCAGAAGGTCTCCAACATCAAGGACCTGCTGCCCATCGTCGACAAGGTGATCCAGGACGGCAAGGAGCTCGTCATCATTGCCGAGGACGTCGAGGGCGAGGCTCTCGCGACGCTCGTGCTGAACAAACTCAAGGGCATCTTCAAGTCGGTCGCCGTCAAGGCTCCTGGCTTCGGCGACCGCCGCAAGGCGCAGCTGCAGGACATCGCGATCCTCACCGGTGGTCAGGTCATCACCGAAGAGGTCGGCCTCAAGCTGGAGAACGCCACGCTCGACCTGCTCGGCCGTGCGCGCAAGGTCATCGTCACCAAGGACGAGACCACGATCGTCGAGGGCGCCGGTGAGGCAGACCAGATCGAGGGTCGCGTCACGCAGATCCGTCGTGAGATCGAGAACACCGACAGCGACTACGACCGTGAGAAGCTGCAGGAGCGTCTGGCGAAGCTCGCCGGTGGCGTCGCCGTCATCAAGGCGGGCGCGGCCACCGAGGTCGAGCTCAAGGAGCGCAAGCACCGCATCGAAGACGCCGTCCGCAACGCGAAGGCAGCCGTCGAAGAGGGCATCGTCCCCGGCGGTGGTGTCGCGCTGATCCAGTCGGGCACGAAGGCTCTCGACGGCCTGACGCTTTCGGGCGACGAGGCGACCGGTGCGAACATCGTTCGCGTCGCGATCGAGGCTCCGCTCAAGCAGATCGCGCTGAACGCCGGTCTCGAGCCGGGTGTCGTCGCGAACAAGGTCTCCGAGCTCCCCTCGGGTCAGGGCCTCAACGCGGCCACCGGTGAGTACGTCGACATGTTCGCTGCGGGAATCATCGACCCGGCGAAGGTGACCCGCTCGGCGCTGCAGAATGCAGCCTCGATCGCGGCTCTCTTCCTCACCACCGAGGTCGTCGTGGCTGACAAGCCCGAGAAGGCTGCTGCTCCGATGGGTGACCCGTCGGGCGGCATGGACTTCTGATCCAGCCCTCATGACAGAACGCCCCCCGCTCC
>NZ_JBLVOH010000101.1:7478-9686 GCF_053543675.1 Microbacterium umsixpiens | reverse complement strand
CGGGCGGGGGGCGTTCTGCGTTCGTGTCGGGCGAGGTTCAGCGGAACAGGCTGGCCGAGTACTGGTCGGCGTCCGCGTACTGAGAGGCTGCCGACCCGAGCGAGGTGCCGATCGAGTCGAGCACCTGCTCGACATGGAGCTGCGCGCCCTGCCACTGCTCCGCACATCCCTGGAAGGCGGTGGATGCACTGCCGACCCAGGAGGACTGCAGCTGCCGCAACTGGGCCATGAGCGTGGCCGACTCGGTCTGCAGTCGTTCGATGGTGGCTCTGGTCGCTCCGTGCGCGGCGTGGACGGCTTCGGTGTCGACGGTGAAGACGGACATGAGAACTCCTTCTGTTGGAGTTCCGACGCTAGGCGGACTGGCCCCGCCCGCTCCGTCCCCGGGCCACTCGCGCACAGCGGGTGTGCAGAACCACGAGCCACGGCGGGTCGTGCAGAGCCGTCAGGGCAGGTCGAGCCGTTCCAGGGGCTGGGTGTCCTCGAGAAGGTGCTCGGGCGTGGCGCGGGCAGGCGCAAGAGGGAGCGTGACCGTGAACGTCGCTCCACCTCCCGGAGTCTCCGAGACGTCGACGCCGCCGTGCAGCGCCTTCATGATCGACGCGACGATCGCGAGCCCGAGGCCGGAACCGCCGGTCTCGCGTGCGCGGGATGTGTCGGCGCGCCAGAAGCGCTCGAAGATCTGCTCCCGGATCTGCGGGGGGATACCCTCGCCGTGGTCCACGATCGAGATGCTGCCGGTGCCGAGCACCCGGTCAGAATCGACGACGATCTCGATCGGGCCGTCCTCGGGGGAGAAGCGGCGGGCGTTCCCCAACAGGTTCGTCACGACCTGCCGCACCTTGTTCTCTTCGCCCAGAACGATCGGCGGGGTGCGCACGGGGATGTCGGGGATCTCGGTGAAGTCGATCGCCGGTGCCGGATCCGGCTGCCGCGGACGACGCCGCAGGCGCGAAAGCGCGGTGCGGGAGAGCCCTCGTGCGGGCGGTGTCGCCGGCTGATCCGGTTGAGGAGCAGCCGTGTCCTGTAGCTGGATGGGCGACATCGCCTCGACCGTGCGATCGATCACCGTCACTGTCCGCCCCGGTGCTGCGGCGCGCAGATCGAGAGCGGCGTCCCGGGCGATCGGTCGCAGGTCGAGCGCGACGATCTCGGGCTCGCGCTCTTCGTCCAGACGTGCGAGCGCGAGGAGGTCCTCCACCAGGACACCCATGCGGATGGCCTCCTTCTCGATGCGCTCCATGGCTCTGGCGGTGTCCTCCTCGCCCTTGATCGCCCCCATGCGATACAGCTCCGCATAGCCGCGCACGCTCACCAGCGGCGTGCGCAGCTCGTGGCTCGCGTCCCCGATGAATCGTCGCATGTGCTGAACGCTGCGGTCGCGCTGAGCGAGTGAGCCGTCCACGCGATCCAGCATCGTGTTGATAGCTGTGTTCAGTCGCCCGACCTCGGTGGTCGGTTCGAGGTCGGTCAACCGCTGCCGGAAGTCGCCTGCCGCGATGGACATGGCCGTCGCCTCGACCTGACCGAGCCTGCGGAAGGTGAGTGTGACGAGCCCCCGGGTGAGGAGTGCCGCGATGAGGATCGTGATCAGCGCGATCGTGATGTAGATGCCGAAGTACTGGCTGATGATGCGGTCGGCGGGTGCGAGCGGCAAGGCGACCAGTTGGATGCGCAGCGCGCCGCCCTCCGACCCCACCACCGCGACGGCGCCATGGAAGACGCTGCCGTCTGCGCCGGGGATCTCGAGCGGAATCTGATCGGTGTCTGCGGTCGCCTTGGCGAGTGAGTATTCCGAGGGGAAGAGAGGGGCCTGACCCGACGTGCCTCGCGCAGTGGCACGGAGGACCCCTGTCGCGTCGTAGATCGCGAAAGAGAAGTCCCGTGGCTTCTCTTCACGCGGGGTATAGGTCGTGACGCCGTCGACCGTCGTGGCATCGAAGTACCGTTCGACCAGATCGCTGGACACCAGTGCGGGCAGCTGCGCATCGATGTTGGCGACGAGTGCGTTGCGGAGGATCGGTACGGTTCCGAGACCCGCGACGAGAAGACCGAGAGCGAGCACCGCCACCGTGACCCCGGTGACCTTCGCGCGCAGGCTGATGCGGCGCCACCAGGCGGTGACCGCATCGGGCTTGTTCGCCATGCGGTCCTCCTCGGGCGTTCTGTACGCCGTGGGACGGCGCTGGTGGTCGGGGTCGGTCGTCA
>NZ_JBLVOH010000101.1:6271-7458 GCF_053543675.1 Microbacterium umsixpiens | reverse complement strand
GTCAGACCGACTTGCCGACCTTGAGCATGTATCCGAACCCGCGCTTGGTCTGGATGAGCGACTCTTCGGTGTGCGGGTCGATCTTGCGACGCAGGTACGAGATGTAGCTCTCGACGATGCCGGCATCGCCGTTGAAGTCGTACTCCCAGACATGATCGAGGATCTGTGCCTTCGACAGAACGCGATTCGGGTTGAGCATCAGGTAGCGCAGCAGCTTGAACTCGGTCGGGCTGAGCTCGATCGGCTCCTTGCCGACGTGGACATCGTGCGTGTCTTGATCCATCGACAGCTCACCGGCGCGGATGATCGACTCCTCGTCGGCCTGCATCGTGCGCCGCAGGATCGCCTGCGCCCTCGCGACGATCTCGTCGAGGCTGAAGGGTTTGGTGACGTAGTCGTCGCCGCCGGCGTTGAGGCCCTCGATCTTGTCCTCGGTGCCGTCCTTCGCCGTGAGGAACAGGATCGGTGCGGTGAACCCGGCGCCGCGGAGGCGCTTGGTGACGCTGAACCCGTTCATGTCCGGGAGCATGACGTCGAGGATGATCAGGTCCGGCTCCTCTTCGAGGACGGCCGAGATCGTGGCGGCGCCGTTGGCCACCGTCTTCACCTGGAATCCGGCGAAGCTGAGACCCGTCGAGAGCAGGTCACGGATGTTGGGTTCGTCGTCGACGACCAGGATGCGCGGAGCAGTCATGTCCCCATTATGGTGACTTCGGCCATGCAGTTGCTGACTATTGTCCGGAACGGCGCGGAGTCGCGCACCTCTGCATCATTGAGAGGATGGAAGCATGAGCTCGAACGAGGACGCCTCCGCCGCCCCCGCATCCGCCATCGCTCCGGCCGTGCCCTCGCCCGCCGAGCAGATCCCCTACCACCGTCTTGCACGCCTGCGACCGAGGTACCGCTGGTGGCGGATGCTCGTGACCGGAGTCGTCGGAGTGGCGCTCTACGTGGCGATCCTGCTCCTCCTGATCGTGCCGCTCGTCGTCGCCTCGCTGCTCGTGCCGGGTTGGGGAGCCGAGATTCAGGTTCTCCTCACGACGGTGCAGTACTTCGACCTCGATCGCCCCTGGCTCTTCCTCGCACTGGTGTTGCCCTTGATCCTGATGATCCCCGCGCTCCTGCTCGCGTCGCGCATCGTCGAGGGGCGCGGCGTCGGCCTGCTTTCCTCTGTCACCGGGCGGCTG
>NZ_JBLVOH010000101.1:5709-6251 GCF_053543675.1 Microbacterium umsixpiens | reverse complement strand
CGGGCGGCTGCGGATGGGGTGGCTCGGCCGGAGCCTGCTGCTGGCACTCGCCGTGTTCGTCGTCTACTTCGCGGTCGTGCTCGGCGTGGCGGCCGCCACGGGCGAGGCGATCGTCGTCGACTTCTCCCACCCGGCGCTATGGGTCATGGTGCTGCTCGTGCTGCTGCTCATCCCGCTGCAGGCCGCCGCCGAGGAGTATGTGTTCCGCGGCTATCTGATGCAGCTCGTCGGTGGCTGGTTGCGGCATCCGGCCTTCGCCATCCTGCTCCCGGTGCCGCTGTTCGTGCTCGGGCACGGCTACGACATCTGGGGGGCGGCGAGCGTGGGCATGTTCGCGATCGTCGCCGCGTGGCTGACCTGGCGCACGGGCGGTCTGGAAGCGGCGATCTCCCTGCACATCGTGAACAACGCGCTCATCTTCCTGCTCGGCACCGTCAGCCTCGTCGATGCCAACGCCACCACGGGAACGCCCGTCGATCTGCTCGCGTCGACGGTCGCGATGGTCGTCTATGCGCTGCTCGCCGACCGGTGGGCGGGCAGGC
>NZ_JBLVOH010000101.1:0-5689 GCF_053543675.1 Microbacterium umsixpiens | reverse complement strand
CGGCATCGTCCGCACAGCGAGCAGGGTGACGGGCGCCGGCGTCGGAAGCGGAACCCATCGCCTGGACCCGATGCTGCACGGCTGAGCGGTACAGCCGCCGGAGGGAGGCTCAGGCTGCGATCGCGTCCGAATCCATGATCGTGTAGCTGTACCCCTGCTCGGCCAGGAAGCGCTGGCGGTTCTGCGCATAGTCCTGGTCGATCGTGTCGCGCGCGACGAGGGTGTAGAAGCTTGCGGTGTGTCCGGACTGCTTGGGGCGCAGCAGTCGACCGAGTCGCTGCGCCTCCTCCTGGCGGGATCCGAACGAGCCGGACACCTGGATGGCGACCGAGGCCTCCGGCAGGTCGATGGAGAAGTTCGCGACCTTCGACACGACGAGGAGCGAGATCTCGCCCTCGCGGAAGGCGCGATAGAGCTCCTCGCGCTCGTCGATCGGGGTCGCACCCGTGATCTGGGGAGCATCCAGGGCGGCCGACAGCGACTCGAGCTGATCGAGGTACTGTCCGATCACGAGGATGCGCTCGCCCTGATGCTTCGCGATCAGCTCGCGCACCGCCTTGACCTTGGCCGGAGCGGATGCCGCGAGTCGGTACCGTTCGTCGTCGGTGGCAGCGGCGTACTCGAGGCGGTCGCTCGGCGGGAGGTCTACGCGCACCTCGTAGCAGGCGGCGGGGGAGATGAAGCCCTGCGCCTCGATCTGCTTCCACGGGGCGTCGAAGCGCTTGGGGCCGATCAGGCTGAACACGTCGCCCTCGCGGCCGTCCTCGCGCACGAGGGTCGCGGTGAGTCCGATACGGCGGCGGGCCTGGAGATCGGCGGTGAGCTTGAACACCGGCGCCGGCAGCAGGTGGACCTCGTCGTACACGATGAGGCCCCAGTCGAGGGCGTCCAGCAGCGCGAGATGAGCGTACTCGCCCTTCCGCTTGGCGGTGAGGATCTGATAGGTCGCGATCGTGACGGGCTTGACCTCTTTGGCCTGGCCCGAGTACTCGCCGATCTCTTCGGGAGTGAGGCTCGTGCGCTTCAACAGTTCGTCGCGCCACTGTCGTGCGGAGACGGTGTTGGTGACCAGGATCAGCGTGGTGGTCTTGGTCGCCGCCATCGCGCCGGCGCCGACGATCGTCTTGCCCGCGCCGCAGGGCAGGACCACGACGCCCGATCCGTCCTTCGAGAAGGCGTCGACGGCGTCCTGCTGATAGGGGCGGATGTGCCAGCCGTCCTCGGCGAGGTCGATCTCGTGCGGAGTGCCCGGTGTGTAACCGGCGAGATCCTCGGCAGGCCAGCCGATCTTCAGCAGTTCCTGCTTGATCTGCCCGCGCGCCCAGGCGTCCACCACGAAGACCTCGGGAGTCGGATGCCCGATCAGGAGGGGCTGAATGCGCTTGTTGTTCGCGACCTGGGCGAGTACGGCGGGGTCGGAGGAGCGCAGGATGAGGGTTCCCTCGTCGTCGCGCTCGATGACCAGCCGGCCGTAGCGGTTCACGGTCTCGCGCAGATCGACGGAGACCGACGGCGGAACGGGGAAGCGCGACCAGCGATCGAGTGTCTCCAGCATGTCTTCCGCGGTGTGCCCGGCGGCGCGTGCGTTCCACAGCCCGAGGCGGGTGATCCGGTAGGTGTGGATGTGCTCGGGGGCTCGTTCCAACTCGGCGAAGATCGCGAGTTCGTGGCGGGCGCTCTCGGCGTCGGCGTGGGCGACTTCGAGCAGCACGGTGCGATCGCTCTGGACGATCAGGGGGCCATCAGACATAGCTGTCCAGCTTACCGGTCGCGAGAGGCACTGGGCCTACGGCGCGACGATCGTCGCTGCGAGGATGCTCGACACCGGGAGCGTGCGCTCGACGTCGGCCGCACGGTCCCGGCCGCGAAGACGACCACCACCCATCCCCGTGGCTTCGAGGAGGAGTTCTCGGGTGGAGCCGTCCGGCATCCCGACCGTGACCTGGAGGACGGATTTCGCGCGCACCGCCGCCTCGAGCTCCCGGTCGAGCCAGGCGGCGTCGGCATCCGGGCCCTGGTGCGAACGCAGGCGTGTGATGAGGGGGGTGAGATCCAGGGTGTCCAGGTCGGGCAGCGTCGCCGGGGCGGCGGGGTGCCGTTCGCGCACCAGGAGAGCACCGTCCGCGCCGACCAGAGTCGCCGGATACCTCGCGTCGGTGAGCGCCCAGTACACCGTCTCGCGGCTGACGCGGGTGGTGAGCGACCCGACGTGCACCGCGAGCGCGAGCGGACGCAGCGACTGGTCGACGGCCATCGCCTGGATGAGGTGCGAATCCGTGCTCTCGATCCGCGTGCGACCGGTCTCCTCGTCCGTGAACACGCGGACGAGGCCGTGCCGTTGAGCGGTCTGTGCGATCAGGTAGCCGAGCGGCTGCGGTATGCCTGTGAGGGAGAGGGAGCCGAGGAACTCGAGGATCGACTGCTCGGTCTCGCCGGCGACGAACGCGTGCGCCACCGATTCCGTGGTGAACCGGTACGACGATGCCTGGGCCGCTGACTCGCGGGCGGCGATCGTGCGAAGACGCACATCGAGTGCGGGTTCCAGCGGGCCGGGGGCGATCGCCGTGAGGTCGTTCTGCAGGAAGATCCGGTCCACTTCCGCCGGCAGCAGCCGCACGAGGGTCCGAGCGTCGGCATCGCCTCCGGTGCGCAGCCCGACGGCCCATTCCGGTTCGCTGCCGTCTTCGGCGATCAGCCCGAGCAGCCGCGCTGCCTCGTGCAGGACACGGGCGCGGTCGGGCCACGCCGGATCCCACGGATGCGCGTGGCTCCACGACTGTGGAGGCGTCCACCCGCCGTCGGGAGAACGGACGCCGCGCGGCAGGGCGTCGCGGAACGACGTCGCCAGCACGCTCCAGCGTTCGACCGCCGAGGAGCGCAGCCAGGCTTCTGCGGATTGGCTCGATCGCAGGCGGCGGTCCGCCGCGACCGCGAGCCCGGACTCGAGCGCGATCGACACGAGCGTGTCCACGATCTCCACGGGCACGCCGGCTTCGCCGAGCTGACGCTTCTCGCCGGCGTTCACGCCTCCGCCGGTGAGCAGCGAGAACGGATTCTCCCTCGCGACGAGAAGCAGGTCCGCGAGCACGGCGACCGTCGTGAACGCACGTTCTGCGGCGTGGGCCGATGCCGTCTCGGAGGAGGGGACGGCGGTCGGCTGATCGGCCGGGAGGTCCGGAACCGAGCGCCCCGCGAGCGCTGCGGTCACGGGGGGATACGGGGCGCCGTCCGCCCGGAGCAGGGCCAGTGCCGTCAAGCTCTCCTGCTGCACTCCGGCGCCCACGCCTGAGGCCGCGTCGATCAGCGCCTTCGCTTCCGCGGCGGTCAGCGAGGGAAGAACTTTCGACAGGGAGGTGGGGTCGAGGAGGGACTCGGCGGCGTCGAAGAAATCCTGCCAGCCGACGTCCGGTCGCACCCGGCGCGCCGTGAACAGTCGTCGGAGGTCATCGTCGCTCGCCTCCGACAGCCAATCCGCCAGCGGTCGCGCGTGAGTGCTCATGGCCGGTGCCTCACGAACGCGAAGACGCGCGGCCCTTCCGGATGAAGCTCATCGTGAGGAGGGCGATGATCATCACGAAGGCGAGAGGAAGGCCCCAATAGGGGATCGCGGCGATGAGGGGCCACACGCCATGGCCGAAAGCCTCTTGATCCATGCCGACCCAGGTGCCGATGATGATGGCGAAGAAACACACCACAGCGGCAGCGGCGATTCCGAGCGCGCCGAAGGTCAGGAAGCGGTCCACCCGACGGATGGGGACCTCCGGCTCGGAATTCTGCGTGCTCATCCGTCCCAGCCTACTCGCACTGCGCCCATCGGTTCCGCGGGCCGTGCGACCGGTAGGCTGGGGGGACGCGCACGAGCGCGCCCACTGTTCTGCATATCGATCTCAGCGAGGTTCTCCCATGCCCACCGGCAAGGTCAGGTTCTACGACGAAGACAAGGGTTTCGGCTTCATCGCCAGCGATGACGGCCAGGACGTCTTCCTGCACGCCTCCGCGATGCCTACCGGCACCGCTGTGAAGGCCGGTGCGCGCGTGGAGTTCGGCGTCGCCGATGGCAAGCGCGGTCTCCAGGCTCTGTCGGTGCGTGTGCTCGAAGCGCCGCCCAGCCTGTCGAAGGCCAAGCGGAAGCCGGCCGATGACATGGCGATCATCGTCGAAGACCTCGTCAAGCTGCTCGACGGCATCGGCGGAGACCTGCGCCGCGGGCGCTACCCCGCCTCCGGACACGGCCGCAAGATCGCTGCCGTCCTGCGCAAGGTCGCTGATGACCTCGAAGCCTGACGCCGACGCGCGTCTCGTCGGCGCCCACGATCTCGCCCTGGCAGCCCTGGGCGAGATCACTCCCGCGTCCACGATCGGTCCCGCAGCCGGGTACCTCATCGAAGAGGACGGCTCTGTGTCGTTGCGGTTCGAGAACCGTCTGGCCGGCTACCCCGGCTGGTACTGGACCGTGACCGTCGCGCAGGTCGATGATGAGGATCCGACGGTCCTCGAGCTCGAGCTTCTGCCCGGCGACGGAGCCCTTCTGGCGCCGGAATGGGTGCCCTGGGCCGAACGTCTGGCCGAGTACCGCGCGCATCAGGTGGAACTCGCGGAGGCAGCGGCCGCCGCGGGCGGAGAGAACGCCGAGGATGCCGACGACCTCGATCTCGATGACGAGGATGCTCTCGACGACGACATCCTCGACGATGACGACGATGAGCTCGACGAGGACGATGACCGTGCCGCGGACATCCTCCACGCAGGCGATCTCGACGGGGTCGACATCGATGAGCTCGACGAATCCGACGACGACGTCGACGCCCTGGATGCGGACGCCGCTGAGGTCGACGAAGAGGAGTGAGGGCGGGCGCTCAGGCGCCCAGGTTCTCCAGCACGAAGTCGATCGAGCGGGTGAGTTGACGCACGTCGTCCGGGTCGATCGACACGAAGGTCGCGACGCGTAGCTGGTTGCGTCCGAGCTTGCGATACGGCTCGGTGTCGACGATGCCGTTCGCCCGGAGGGTCTTCGCGATCGCCGCCGCGTCGATGCTGTCGTCGAAGTCGATCGTGGCGACCACCGGAGAGCGGTGTGCGGCGTCCGTCACGAAGGGCGTGGCGACCGACGACGCCTCGGCCCAGTCGTACAGCACTGAGGACGACTCGGACGTGCGGGCCGCCGCCCAGACGAGCCCACCGTTGTCGAGGAGCCAGCGCAGCTGGCTGTCGAGCAGGTGCAGCGTGGTCAGTGCAGGGGTGTTGAGCGTCTGGTTGAGCCGGGAGTTGTCCACGGCGTTCTTCAGGCTCAGGAACTCGGGGATGTACCGACCGGATGCCGCGATGCGCTCGATGCGCTCGATCGCAGCCGGTGAAACCGCCGCGAACCACAGGCCGCCGTCCGAACCCAGGTTCTTCTGCGGGGCGAAGTAGTAGACGTCGGCCTGAGCCGCGTCGAAGTCGATGCCGCCGGCGGCGCTCGTCGCATCGATGACGGTCAGCGCGCCGTCGGCGTCGATGCGGCGGACGGGAGCGGCGACGCCGGTCGAGGTCTCGTTGTGGGGCCAGGCATAGACGTCGACACCCGGCACGGGCTCGGCGACGGTCAGGGACCCGGGCTCGGCCTTGCGCACGTCGGGAGCCTCGAGCCAGGGGGCACCGGCTGCGGCGGCGAACTTACCGCCGAACTCGCCGAAGACGAGGTTCTGGC
>NZ_JBLVOH010000100.1:29186-31758 GCF_053543675.1 Microbacterium umsixpiens | reverse complement strand
CCGGGGGCCCTGGTCACGCGACAGGATCTGCTGAAGGAGATCTGGGGCAGCGAGCAGGTGTCCGACTCGGGCTACCTGCGCCTGTACATGTCGCAGCTGCGCAAGAAGCTCGAGCAGGAGCCGGCCGCGCCGGTGCACCTGCTCACCGAGGCGGGGATGGGCTACCGGCTCGTGCTCTGAGCCGAGCGCGCACGGCGTCGCAGCACCGCGACGACCCCGGCGACGACGAGCAGCACGGCCACGATGATCGCGGCGACTGCTGTCGGGGTGCTCTCGGGCTCCCCGGTGAGACGGCCGACCGCGAGCCAGGCCAGACCCCAGGCCGTCGCGAGTGCGGGGGCGATGCGACCGGTCGCCCACGCGGCAGCGGCACCGATCACGAGCACGACCACCAGCACGGCGATCGCCCAGGCATCCGCCGCCTGCGCCCAGCTCTCGGGCGCGATCTGCGTGAGCCAGGCCGCGGTGTTCGCGACCGTCGCGATCGTCACCCAGCCGAAGTGCAGGCCGTTCGCGCCGTCGGTCAGGATGCGGTCGGCGAGGTTTCGCGCCGGGAAGCGCCCCAGTACGACGACCACCCGCGCGAGCACGGCCAGCAGCAGGGCGATCACGACGACCGTGAGCCACAGCGTCAGATACCGCGCGGTGACCAGCCAGAGCCCGTTCAGCACCATCGAGGCGGCGATCCATCCGCCCACGGCCTGCTGGCGAGCATCCTGTCGCTGTGCCGGAAGCGCCTGCCACACCGTGTACGCGATGAGCCCGATGTAGATGAGGGACCAGATCGAGAATGCAGGGCCGGCGGGGGCGAGATACGAGCCCTGTGCCGAGAGCGCGCCGTCCTGCAGGTCGTCGACGGATGCTCCGCCGAACGCTCCTGCGCCGATGGCGGCCGCAATCAGCATGAACGATGCCGCCGCGATGATCAGGCTCTGCCGGCCGATGCCCTTCGTACGTGAGTCCATGGTCGTGACCATACGGCGTGGAGCGGCCGGTGCGCATCGGGGTTGACACCCGGCCGCAGTTTCGCTAACCAGGTTAGGAAAACCCTCAGGCCCGGGCGAAGGCCGCGTCGATCAGGACCTCCGCGGCGCCGCGCGCCTGCACGGCCACGGAGGGGTCCTTCGAGATCGCGGCCGTGCTCTGCGCCCCCTCGGCGAGGATCGACAGCTGTGCGGCGAGCGCTGCGGGGGCACCCGTGTCGGCGACCAGGCCCGCCATGTACTCCTGGAACGACGCCTTGTGTGCGCGCACGATCTCCGCGACCTCGGGGTTCGTCCCGCCGAGCTCGCCGAACGCGTTGATGAAGGCGCAGCCGCGGAAGTCGTCGGCGCAGAACCAGTTCTCGAGGTATCCGTAGACCGCGAGCAGGCGGGTGCGCGGATCATCACCGGCATCCGTCACGGCCGCGGAGAGCCCGGACTCCCACTGGGCGTGCTTGCGGGCGAGGACAGCGGTGACGATGTCGGTCTTCGCGGGGAACAGCGCGTAGAGGCGACGCAGCGACACGCCGGCGGCCGACCGCAGCTCGTCCATGCCGACGGCCGCGTACCCCTTGCGGTAGTAGAGCTCCTCCGCGGCGGACAGGATGCGCTCTCGGGCCTCGTCTTCGGTCATGTCCAGAAGTCTACTTGACACGAGAACGAACGTTCTCTAGATTGAACACATCGAGCGAGAACGATCGTTCTCACCGCAACCGAAAGGACCAGGATCATGGGCTACATCACCGTCGGAAACGAGAACAGCACTCCGATCGAGCTCTACTACGAAGACCAGGGTTCGGGTCAGCCCGTCGTCCTGATCCACGGCTACCCGCTCGACGGCCACAGCTGGGAGCGTCAGACCCGCGAGCTCCTCGCCCAGGGCTACCGCGTCATCACCTACGACCGCCGCGGCTTCGGCGGATCTTCCAAGGTCAACGCCGGCTACGACTACGACACGTTCGCCGCCGACCTGAACACCGTGCTCGAGACCCTCGACCTGCGCGACGTCGTGCTCGTCGGCTTCTCGATGGGCACCGGAGAGCTCGCCCGCTACGTGGCGAAGTACGGCCACGACCGCGTCGCGAAGCTCGCCTTCCTCGCCTCGCTCGAGCCCTTCCTGGTGCAGCGCGACGACAACCCCGAGGGCGTGCCGCAGGAGGTCTTCGACGGCATCGAGGCCGCGGCGAAGGGCGACCGCTTCGCGTGGTTCACCGACTTCTACCAGAACTTCTACAACCTCGACGAGAACCTCGGCTCGCGCATCAGCGAGCAGGCCGTCACCGGCAGCTGGAACGTCGCGATCGGCAGCGCGCCCGTCGCCGCCTACGCGGTCGTCTCGGCCTGGATCGAGGACTTCCGCGGAGACGTCGAGGCTGTCCGTGCCGCGGCCAAGCCCACCCTGATCCTGCACGGCACGAAGGACAACATCCTCCCGATCGACGCGACCGCCCGCCGCTTCCACCAGGCGGTGCCGGATGCCGACTACGTCGAGGTCGAGGGCGCCCCGCACGGCCTGCTCTGGACGCACGCCGACGAGGTCAACGCGGCACTGAAGGACTTCCTCGCCAAGTAACCCCACTGCAGCCTCG
>NZ_JBLVOH010000100.1:24637-29105 GCF_053543675.1 Microbacterium umsixpiens | reverse complement strand
TCGCCGAGGCTGCGCCCAGACCTGCCTCGCCTGACCGCGTGCACGCGACAACCATGGATGTGCAGGGCGCTGCTCCGCAGAAGCAGATGGGACTCGACGCAATGCGTACTTCAGAGACAGGATCGATCCCGAGCTGTCGCTCGATGTCCTCCGCGATACGCCGGGCACAGGCGGCGCGCACGCGCAGGCGCTCCACATCGCGCTCTAACTCCGGAAGTGGTCGCGCTGGATGCGATCCTGCTCGTCCTCCGCTTCCCAGTTCTGACTTGCCGCGTCCGCCCCGAGCGCGTGGACGACAGTGACGTAGTAGCCGGTGCCCGCCAGGTCGAGCAGCATCGGCGCGAACCGGCTACCGAGTCGTGCCATCAACAGAAAGCGGAGTATCTGGAGATCAATGACGGACCGTGGAAGGCTCGTTTGCTCAGCGTTTCTGAGGAGTTAGGTATGCCGTCACGTGTCATGAATCTCCTGGCAAGCCATCTGCAGGAGTATCGGCAACAAAATGGCCTCAGCCAGGAGGCGGTAACTCAACAGATGGACTGCTCGATCCCCACCTACCGGAGTCTTGAGCATCCGCAGCAGGATCCTGGTCATCCTACAGATCCGAAGCTCAGCACACTCATGAAAGCGTTAGCGGTGTTGCATCTAGAGGGAGAGGTACTCCACGCTCTCTACCTGCCGGGCCCTGCACATACGAGCCAGAGGCTCATCTCTGAGAGCGAAGGGTCAGCAGCTGGTCACGCATGACGTCTGCGTTCTCCACTGAGAGGTACAGCTTCTGAAAGTGCTGACCTTTGTCCAGGACGATCTCGAGCGCATCTCCCTTGCCCGAGTAGTTCCAAAAGTGGCGTTCGCCGTTCGGGTGAAAAGTACCGCAGAGCTTCGCAGCGAAGTCCAGCCCCGGCCCACGCCAGCCTGTTGGCACGCGATACGGCGCATCTTCCACTCTGACGTCCCGAATGCTCCCGATCGGAAACACGACGCGGCGCCGGACGCACCAGATCCGGTCGAAGCCGCGCGGAGTCACGACGACGTCGTGATCTCGAATCATGACTGTCGTACGTCCGCTCATCTCACCCTCTCCGCCCGACCATTGCGTATCGATTCCCCAAGCTGAGGCCGCCACCGTTGCCATGCGACGATGTCCCCCACGCTATCGAACCGGGCTCCGACCGCACACACGACGACCCCGATCATCACGAGACCGAAGCTTGCGATGCCGATCAGGGCGATGATGAGGACGTGCAAGAACAGTGTGGAGGCCAGCGCCCCTCGTGCCGCGTTCTTCTTTGGAACAAAGACGAGTAGCGCGATGCACAGTTCAAGAACGATCGCTCCCCACGTGGCGGCCAGGGTGAAGACCGGTATAGCCGTCAGCTGGCGCGCAACATCGCCTAGCGCCCCCGCTGCTCCAAACATCTCTTGCCTGGTTACGTAGTACATCTGTGATCCGTCGGCCCAGGTATCGACGGCAAACTTCGCGGTCGCACTGTTGAAGTAGATGAACGCGACCTGAGCCCGGATCGCGAGCTGTCCCCCGATCGAAACCCCGCGAAGCATCGCTGACGAGGAAGCCCCTGTTGTCCAGTGCCACAGCCGCGGGTCTCCAATGAAGACGAATACGAACAACAGAGAGACGGTCGACGCGATGATGTCCCCGCCATCCGGCAGTGAAAGGACACCGACGAAAGACAAGCTGACGTATGCGTGCGGAATACAGGTGAATCTGGGCGCAAATCCGCTTGCTGTTACCAGGAGGACGACAACAGACACGGCCGCGATGAGTCCCGGAGGCGCGCCAACGCAGAACAACGACACTCCTCCGAGCATCGAATCGCACTTGTCCTCGAAGGTCACCCCGCCCACGGGCACGAAGAAGCTTCTGACGTCGGAGAAGAGAAAGACGCTGGCTTGGGCGACCGCGATGATCGTCCGGCCTAGCCCCACGACTGGCGAGATCGGACCAGACGCGCGAGCGAGCTCAGCCGTGACGGCGGTTTCAGCGTGCACAGGACACCCGTACGTTCACCGCGTAGCTATCCTGACGCCACCCCGTGTCCAGAAAGCGCGCTTTCCATCGCCGAGAAGCCCTGCAGTCCTTTTCTCATCCAGGCGATGGTGGCGCGGGTGGGCATGGCGGTGCGATCGTCGATCACGTGTTTGTCGTGCAGAGTGGCAATGCCTCGCCATTGCTCGGTGCGAGAGAAGCGGCTTTCGGTCACGCTACGTTCTTGTAGTCGGCGGTATTGAGTTCGTCGGGCCTGGCGCCACGGCGGCCGCGACGTTGCCGAGGACCTCGTTGGTCGCGTGGGTCCGGGATCACAGCCTTGATCCTGCGGCCTCGCCGGGGCGCCCGCGTCGCGCGAGGAGCGGGCCCCTCACCACGCATCGCTTCTGGGCGGGTGTGGGGACCGCCGACCGGACGCGTCACGAGTAGCTGTTACGAGGCTACGCGTCAGGCGTCGCGCGAGCGCCAGAGCAGCCAGACGAAGTACGGGGCTCCGATCAGCGCCACCACGAGTCCGGCCGGAAGCTGCGCGGGGGCGATGACCGTGCGGCCGATGGTGTCCGCGACGCCGACGAGCAGCCCGCCCAGCAGCACCGCGACCGGGATCACCCTGGCGTGCCTGGCACCGACGAGCGCGCGTGCGGCATGCGGGGCAACGAGCCCGACGAAGCCGATCACACCGATCGCCGTCACGCTGAGCGCCGCGAGCACCGCCGCCACGACCAGCAGCGTCAGCCGCACGGGCTCGAGGCGGATGCCGACGAGTCGCGGAGTGTCCTCGTCGAGCGACAGCACGTCGAGCTCGCGTCGGCTCATCACCACGAACGGCAGCGCGATGGCCAGGACGATCGCCAGCGGCAGCACCTGCTCCCACACGCGGCCGTACGTGGTGCCCGACAGCCAGGTGTAGATCTTCGGGGTGTCCCAGGGGTTCGACCTCAGCAGGAAGAAGGTCGTGAGCGACACGGTGAAGTACGAGACGCCGATGCCGATCAACAGGAACCTGTCGGCGTTCAAGCCGCCGCGCCACGACAGCAGGTACACGAGGGCGAAGGCCAGCAGCGCCCCGGCGATGGCACCCGCGATCATGCCCGCGGTGGACGAGACGGCACTCGTGATCACGAGCACCGCGCCGAGGCCGCCGCCGCCCGTGACGCCGAGGATGCTCGGGTCGGCGAGCGGGTTCCGGCTGACCCCCTGGATGATGGCGCCGGACAGCGCGAGCGCCCCACCCGCCACGACCGCGGCCGCGATGCGCGGCGCCCGCTCGTCCAGCGCGAAGGCGATCGCGGGGGGAGCTTCGCCCTGAAGCCACAGCGCGATGTCGCCGGTCAGCAGCCAGGTGTGCCCGGCGAGCAGGCCGAGCAACAGCACCCCGATCACGCCGAGCACGACGACCACCATGGTGATGCGGAACCGGAGTCGGCTGCGCACGCCGAACCGCACCCGCGGAGGCTCTCGCGTCGGACCGGCATCGCGCAGGCGCCGCGCCATGAGCACGAGCACGATGGCTCCGAGGAGCGTGGTCGCGACGCCGGTCGGGATGAGGATCGCCGCCTCGGCCCCGATGATCGCCCGCAGCAGAGCATCCGAGAGGATCACGACGATCGCGCCGAGGAGGCCGGCCGCCGGGATCAGGAGCAGATGGCGGTTCAGACTCGGCACCACCCGCGTCAGCAGACGGGCGAGCACGGGCGCACACAGCCCGACGAAGCCCATCGGCCCCGCGAGCGTCACCGACACCGCGGTGAGCGTGACGGCGAGCAGGATTCCGATGGCCCGGGTCGAGCGGATCGGCACACCCAGGGAGGATGCCGTGTCGTCGCCGAGCGCCAGGATGTCGAACCGCCGCGCGAGCAGCAGGGCCGCGGCCGTCACCACGACCACGACGGGTGCCGCCTGCAGGAACGCGGTCAGCCCGAGCTGCGACAGGCTGCCGCTTCCCCACGCCAGCAGCCCCTTGGTCTCCTCGTCGAAGAGGATGAGCAGGGTCGAAGTGCCGGCCTGGAATGCGAGCGCGAGGGCCGTGCCCGCGAGGATCAGCCGCGTGGTCGACGACCCCGCACCACCGGCGAGGCCGAGCACGATCCCCGCGGCGATGAGGCCGCCGGCGAACGCGACAGCGCCCGACGCCCACACCGGCACCGCGATGCCGAACGCCGCGAGTGCCGTCACCGCGAGATAGGCACCGGCGGTCACGCCCAGCGTGTCCGGCGAGGCCAGAGCGTTGCGGGCGAGCGACTGGAGGAGGATGCCGGCGACGCCGAGCGCCACCCCCACGGCGATGCCCGCGGCGAGGCGTGGAACCCGCGACCCCCACAGCACCTCTGTGTCAGCGAACACGGCACCGCTCGTGCCCTGGGTGAGATGCCAGCAGGCGACGGCGACGAGCACGACCGCGAGGGCGACGAGCACCCCGATGCCCGTCAGCAGAGCGCCCGGCCGGCGTCCCACCGCCAC
>NZ_JBLVOH010000100.1:18871-24617 GCF_053543675.1 Microbacterium umsixpiens | reverse complement strand
CGAGGCGAAGGGCATCCGTCACTTCGAGAGCACCTCGACGTAGCCGTCGATGATCTGCTGGGTGGAGCGCGGTCCCCCGAACGTCCAGATCCCAGCGGGGAACGCGGTGAGGCGGTCATCGGCCACGGCGGGCAGCGAGGTCCAGGCCGGGTTGTCCTGCAGGGCGTCGATGAAGCTCTCCGACTCGGGGTCTTCGGTGCCGGTGTAGAACAGGCTGGCGTCGCCGACCGTGGTCATGCCCTCGACGTCGGTCTGGCCGAGGCCGTAGGTGGGGTCGACCTCGCCGGTCCAGGCGTTCTTCAGACCGAGCTTCTCGCCGATCTCCCCGACCAGCGAGCCCTGGCCGAACGGACGCAGCGCGACGTTGCCGCCGTCGACCCAGCCGTCGAAGAACACGAACTCCTTCGTGGGCAGGTCGAGATCCGCGAGTTCGGCCGAGGCCGAGTCGAGGTGCGCCTGGAACTCGTCGGCGACGACCTCGGCGCGCTCCTCGCGGCCGGTCACCTGGGCGATGAGATCGAGCGTGCCGAGCATCTTCGCGATGGGGTCGGCGGCATCCGCACCAATGGTCGCGAGCACGGGCACGTCGTAGGCCTCGAGCTGGGAGACGATGGGGTCATCCGCGGCGCTGACCTCGACGATCACGAGGTCGGGCTCGGTGCCGAACAGCGTCTCGAGGTTCGGCTCCTGGCGGGTGCCGACATCGGTCACACCCTCCGGGAGCTCTTCTGCGGTGACCCACGTGCTGTACCCCTCGGCGTCGGCGACCGCGACCGGGGTGACACACAGCGACAGCGCATCCTCGATCTGCTGCCACTCGAGCACCGCGATCCGCTCGGCGGGCTTGTCGAGCTCGACCGTGCGGCCGAGGTCGTCCGTGACGGAGACGGCGCCCGTCGAGGTCGCGGTGGTGTCGTCGCCGCAGCCCGCGCTCGTCGAGGCCGAGGCGTCGGAGTCGGAGGCAGCGGGGGCCTGGGTGGTGCCGCAGCCGGCGAGGGCCATCACGAGTGCGCCGCCGAGGGCGATCAGGGCGAGGGGCTTCTTCTTCATTCGGTTCTTCCTCCGGGAGGGGTGAGGGGGTTTCAGGATGCTGCGCGGGCGCGGTGCCGGCCGTGGTGACGACCGCGCGGGAGCACCCGCACGAGGCCGGTCTCCTCGTCGATCTCGGTGTCGATCCGCAGGCCGTACACGTGCGAGAGGTTCTCGCCCGTGAGCACCTCGGCGGGGGTGCCCGCCGCGTGCACTCGACCGGCGTGCAGCAGCACCACGTCGTCGGCGACGGATGCCGCGTGGTCGAGGTCGTGCAGCACGACACCCAGGGCGGTGCCGTGGTCGTCGGCGAGCTCGCGCACCAGGTCGAGCGTCTCCACCTGGTAGCGCAGGTCGAGGTGGTTGGTCGGCTCGTCGAGCAGCAGCACCCCGGTCTCCTGCGCCAGCGCGGTCGCCAGCCACACGCGCTGCAGTTCGCCGCCCGAGAGCTGGTCGACGGGGCGCGAGGCCATCGTGCGGAGCCCGGTCAGTTCGAGCGCCCGCGCGACGGCGGCGCGGTCGGCGTCGCTGACGCCCGAGAAACGGCCCCGATGCGGGTGGCGGCCGTACGCCACGACGTCGGAGACCTCGATCCCGGACGGATGCGGCCGCGACTGCGAGAGCATCGCGACGGCCTTGGCGAACCCCTTCGCCGAGAGGGCCGCGGCGTCGCGGGTCTCATCGCCGCCGATGCGCACGCTCCCCGCCTCGATGCGGTGCAGGCGGGCGAGGGCGCGCAGGACGGTCGACTTGCCGCTGCCGTTCGGGCCGATGAGGGTGGTGACCCGTCCGGGTGCCAGGCGCAGCGAGACGTCGTGCACCACCCGGGCTCGGCCGTATCCGAGCACGAGGGATTCGCCCTGCAGGGCGTGGGACGCGGTCGTCGTCATGTCAGCCCCGCATCGCGACGCCGCGGCGCCAGTAGCCCATGAACGCGACCTGCCCGCGGTCGACGCCGAGGTCCTTGACGAGGTGACGGCGCAGGGTGGTGACCACGCCGCTCTCCCCCGCGATCCAGAAGTAGCGCTCGGCCGGCGCATCCGCCCGGTCGATCTCTTCCCCGAGGCCGGAGTAGTCCGGCGTCTCCCAGAGCAGATCTTCGCCGTCGATGTCCTTCACACGGATCTCATCGGCGGCGTCGGCGTCTCCGAGGTAGCCGAGCACGGCCGGGATCAGGCGCAGGCCGTGCGGGTCACCGGCGTCGCGCGGCAGCCAGTGCACCTCGACGCCGGACGGCACGTCGATGCGCAGGATGTCGGCGGGAGAGGGCACCTCGATGAAGGCCACTCCGCGCAGGTCGCGGGGCGCGTCCTCCAGGATGCGGGCGATGGCGGGAGCCGCCGTCTCGTCGCCGGCGAGCACGACCGACGCCGCGGTGCCCGGCGCGAACTCGGCCCCACCGTGCGCATCCACGTCGACGCCGCGACGGGGCCCGACGAGGTAGAGCTCCTGGCCGACCGCCGCCTGGCTCGCCCACAGCGATGCGGGTCCGGTGAGCCCCGGCTCGAGGTGCAGCACGAAGTCGACGTCCACCTCGGTGCCCGCGGCGGGATCGACCCGCAGCTCGCGCACGGAGTAGGTGCGCATCGAGCCGCGCTCCTCCTCCGGCACCGCGAGGAACGACTGCCACCAGTTGTCCGAGGCCCGATCGAGTTCGGGGAGGATGCCGGATGCCGGCGGGAAGACCAGCTTGATGCGGCTGTCGAACACCTCGCCGGGCGTGCCGAAATCGCTCAGGTCGTCGCCACCGAATGTCACGCGCACGAACGAGGGCGAGACGCGGACGACCGCGCGCACCTCGGCGCGGGTGAGGATGTAGGTCGGACGCTCGGTCGTGGTCGTCTCAGCGGACATGATGCCTCCCGATGGGTGTGACCATCGGCTTGCCGGAGACCGGGTCGATGGTGATCTGATTGGCGAGGCCGAAGACCTCTTCGACGAGCTGGGCGGTGACGATGTCCTGCGGGGCGCCCGTCGCGTGCACCCGGCCGTCCTTCATGGCGACCAGCTCGTCGGCGTAGCGGGCCGCGAGATTGAGGTCGTGCAGCACCATGACGATGGTGGTGCCGCGCGAGACGCTCAAATCGGTGAGCAGGTCGAGCACCTCGACCTGGTGCGCGACGTCGAGGAAGGTCGTCGGCTCGTCGAGCAGCAGGATGTCGGTCTCCTGCGCGAGGGCCATCGCGATCCAGACGCGCTGCCGCTGCCCGCCGGAGAGCTCGTCGACGCTGCGGTCGGCGAGGTCGGTGATGCCGGTCGCGTCGAGGGCGTCGGCCACCACCTCGTAGTCATGGGTGCTCCACCGCGCGAGCATCTTCTGGTGCGGGTGCCGTCCCCGACCGACCAGATCCGCCACCGCGATACCCTCGGGCGCGACCGGCGACTGCGGCAGCAGGCCGAGGATGCGGGCGACCTCTTTGGTGGGCCGCGCATGCACCGACTTACCGTCGAGCACGATCTGGCCCTCGGTCGGCGAGAGCAGGCGGGCGAGGGAGCGCAGCAGCGTCGACTTGCCGCATCCATTCGCTCCGACGATCGTCGTGATGCGGCCGGGTGCGATCTGCAGATCGAGGCCGTCGATGACGGTGCGGTCGCCGTAGGCCAGACTCACGCCTTCGGCGGACAAGCTGTGCGAGACGGTCAAAGCGAACCCCCGGAGCGGTTGGTGCGGATGAGCAGGTAGATCAGGTACGGAGCGCCGACCACGCCGGTGATGACACCGACCGGATAGCGGGTGCCGAAGGCGAACTGGCCGATCAGGTCGCCGGCGAGCACGAGCAGGGCTCCGACGAAAGCCGACGGCAGGAGCAGGTTGGCCCCGGGCCCCGTGATGCGGGAGGCGATGGGTCCGGCCATGAACGCGACGAACGCGATGGGTCCGGTGGCCGCCGTCGCGAACGCCAGCAGCGCGACCGCTCCGAGGATGAGCAGCAGGCGCGTGGCGTCGACCCGGATCCCGAGGCCGGCCGCGGAGTCGTCGCCGAGCTGGAGGGCGCCGAGCGCACGCCCCTGCGACAGCATCAGCGGCACGATGATGAGCGCGGCGATGGCCATCGGCAGCACCCGCTCCCACGACGCATTGTTGAGGCTTCCGGTCAGCCACTGCATCGCGGTCTGGATGTCCCAGTTCGCGGCGCGCGACAGCATGTACGAGATGACGCTCTGCAGCATCGCCGCGACACCGATGCCGATCAGGATCAGGCGGGTGCCGGCGAAGCCGCCCTTGATCGAGAGCAGGTAGATCGCGAAGGCCGTGACGACGGCGCCGCCGAGGGCGAGCAGCGACACGACCGGCCCGTTCACCGAGAGCACGACGATGCCGAAGACCGCCGCCGCCCCGGCGCCGTTCGAGATGCCGATGATGTCGGGCGAGGCGAGCGGATTGCGCAGCATCGTCTGGAAGCAGACTCCCGCCATGCCGAAGCCGATGCCGGTGAGGACGGCCAGGATCGCCCGCGGCAGCCGCAGGTCGCCGACGGTGAAAGAGGCCCCGGGCACGGTCTCGCCCAGGATCACGCGGATCACCTCGTCGAGCGGATAGAACGTGTTGCCGACCATGAGGGCGACCGTGAACAGCACGAGCAGCAGGATGCCGAGAACGATCGTCGCGATCGCGTGGCGGCGGTGGCGCGCGCGACGGCCCGCGACGATGCGCGCGATCCGGGCGGATGCCGGCTCGTCGACGCGGTCGAGGGTGTGTTCGGTGTGCTCGGTCGTGCTCACAGCTCGCGCACCTTCTGCCGACGGACGATCCAGATGAAGAAGGGGGCGCCGATGATGGCGGTGATGATGCCGACCTGGATCTCCTCCGCCGAGGGCGAGATCACGCGGCCGATGATGTCGCTCGCGGTCAGCAGCGCGGCACCGGCGATGGCCGAGAACGGCAGCAGCCAGCGGTGATCGGTGCCCACCAGCATCCGGCACATGTGCGGGACGATGAGGCCGACGAATCCGATGGGCCCGGCGATGGCCGTCGCCGCTCCCGCGAGGATCACCGCACCGAGCGCCGATATCAGGCGTGTGCGGAACACGTGCTCGCCGAGACCCTTGGCCATGTCGTCGCCGAGCGCGAGCGAGTTCATACCGCGCGAGCACAGGAAGCAGATGAGGGCACCGACCGCGAGGACGGGCGCGGTGAGCGCGATGCGCGGCCACTCCGCCCCGCCGACACCGCCGATCTGCCAGGACTGGAACGTCTGCAGCAGGTCGACGCGGGGCAGCATGACGGCGCTGATCAGCGAGGCGAAGGCCGCCGAGGTGGCGGCACCCGCGAGCGCGAGCTTGAGCGGCGTCGCGCCCCCGCGCCCGAGGGAGCCGACCGTGTAGACGAACACGGCGGCGATCCCGGCTCCGGCGATCGCGAACCCCATCTGCCCGTAGGGGTTGCTGAGGCCGAAGAAGGCGATGCCGCAGACGACCGCGAGCGAGGCGCCGTTCGAGACGCCGAGGATGCCGGGGTCGGCGATGGGGTTGCGCGTCACAGCCTGCATGGTCGCACCGGAGAGGGCGAGCGCGGCACCGACGAGGAGGGCGAGCACGGTGCGCGGGATGCGCTTGACGATCGCGGCCTGGGAGATCGTGTCGGTGTGGCCACCGAGGGCCGCGACGATGTCGTCGAAGGAGACCGCGCGCACGCCGAACGAGATCGACAGGATGCTGAGGACGACGAGCACCACGACCCCGATGAGCAGCCAGAAGGTGCGCACCAGCGCCGGGC
>NZ_JBLVOH010000100.1:17579-18813 GCF_053543675.1 Microbacterium umsixpiens | reverse complement strand
GGGGGCGATGACGGTTGCTGAGGTCACTGAGGATTCACTCCGCTGATGCGGATCGAACGGTTACTTCGCGAGCGGTGCAGCCAGCAGTGCGAGGTAGTCGCTGAGGCCCCACGGGATGGACAGCGGCGACGGGTTCGCGGATGCGGCGACCGGCGTCGCGTTGGGGAGGATCGCGATGCGCCCCTCGGCGATGGCCGGGATCTTCGACAGCAGCGGGTCGGCCTGGAGCTGAGCGATGAGTGCGTCGTCGCCGTAGGTGACGAACAGGTCCACGTCGGCGAACTTCGCGACCTCTTCCGCGCTGACCGTCAGGTCGAACTTCTCGGTGTCTGCGGTGTCTGCGACGATCGACGGGAACGGCAGACCGAGGTTGTCGTGGAGGTATCCGGGACGCGTGTCGATCGCCGTGTAATAGCCGATCTGGCTCAGGTCGGCCGGGTCGAGGTAGGCGAACAGGACCTTCTTGTCCTTCAGGATGCTGTTCGCCGCGAGAGCGGTCTCGGCGTCGGCGTGCAGCTCGTCGATCAGTGCTTCGCCCTCATCCTGGAGGCCGAGTGCCTTCGAGTTCATCTCGATCATGTCGTCGACCGAGGTGCCCCAGGCGACCTCGGGGAATGCGATGACCGGAGCGATCTTGGAGAGGGTGTCGTACTCCTCCTGCGTGAGGCCGGAGTATGCCGCGAGGATCACGTCGGGCTCGGTGTCGGCCACGGCCTCGTAATCGATGCCGTCGGTCTCATCGAACAGGACCGGGGTCTCGGCGTCCAGCTCGTCGAGCTTCTCCTCGACCCAGGGCAGCACGCCGTTGTCGTCGTCGTCGCCCCAGCTGGCCTTGCTCATGCCGACCGGGACGATGCCGAGCGCCAGCGGCACCTCGTGATTCGCCCAGGCGACCGTCGCGATGCGCTCGGGCTTCTCCGAGATGGTGGTCTCGCCGTAGGCGTGCTCCACCGTGACGGGGAAGGCATCCGCGGAGGCGGGGTTACCGCCGGCTGTTCCGGTCGATTCCGGCGCGGGGGACGCGCAGGCGGAGAGGCCGACGGCGAGTGCAGCGGCCGCGCCGATGGCGAGGATTCGAGAGATGCGCACAGGCGTTCCCTTCGGGTTCGGGGTGAGGGGGCGGCGCGAGAGGTGCGCCCAGCCTTTGGTAAGCCTGGCCTAATCTAACACGGAGGTTAGGGCGACCTCACTTCGAGTCCTGGAACCCCGCGCAGTTGCGGGCACAGAAAAAGCC
>NZ_JBLVOH010000100.1:11408-17554 GCF_053543675.1 Microbacterium umsixpiens | reverse complement strand
GGCTTCAGGAAGTCAGCGCGCGCTCAGAGAGCGCGGATGTTCGCCGCCTGCATGCCCTTGGGGCCACGCTCAGCGTCGAATTCGACCTTCTGGTTCTCGCGGAGCTCCTTGAAACCGGAGCCGGCGATAGCCGAGTAGTGGGCGAAAAGGTCGTCCGAGCCGTCATCGGGAGCGATGAAGCCGAAGCCCTTTTCCGCGTTGAACCATTTCACAGTGCCAGTGGCCATGTGTTTCTACTTTCTGTTGACTTAGCCGTTTACACGGCCTACGCCGAATCGGAACATCCGAGACGCGCGCATTGTCACGCTACCACGGCAGGCTGACCAACAGCACTGTGCGACGGATTCTTCTGCAGAAGTGCCGCCTCGGTGCGTGTGCTCACCCCGAGTTTCCGCAGCACCGCCGACACGTGGACGCTCACGGTCTTGACGCTGATGAACAGTCGCTCACCGATCTGGCGGTTGCTCAGCCCCTCGGCGATGAGCTCGAGCACCTGCTTCTCCCGCGCGGTCAGCGGGTCGGTGCCGATGGAAGGCTCCGCATCGATGCGGAGCCCGAGCCCCGCATCGGTCGCGAAACGGGCGACGGCGGCCTGCAGCTGCGCGTGCCCCAGGGCCGCGGCGATCTCGGCCGCCTCGGCCAGCACGGTCGACGCCGTTGCGCGGTCGCCCGCCTGCACCCGCATCCGCGCCTGCTCGAGCCGGATCACGACGCGGAAGGTGACCGGAACGTCATCGCCGTCGGCACACCGCAGCGCCGCATCGAGCGAGTCGGGATGCGGGTCGAGCAGGGCCAGGAGGATCGTCGACCAGGCGTCGTCTTGCAGCTGCACGGGCTGCGCGAGCCAGGCGGTGCGGATCGCGTCGGCTGCGTCGGCGACCGCGGACCCCTCTGCCCGCAGCTCGGAGAGGAGCGCCCCGCCCTGCAGCATGAGTCGCCGCTGGTGCAGCAGGGCCGGCCGTTCGTCGCGGAGCATCTCGAGGATCGTGTCGAGAGCGCCGCGGAGGTCGCCCGCGCTCTCGGCCACCGCGACCGTCATCATCACCCGGTCGTACCAGATCTGCCGCTCCGAGATGCCGGTCTCCTCGAACGCGGGCAACCACGTCTGCAGCAACTCCGCCGCCTCGGCTGACCGGCCGCGCCAGGCCAGCACCCGCACGTGCGTCATGCTCATGTACATGCGGAACACCCGCAGAGTGCCCTGCACGAAGTCGCGCGACAGCATGTCTTCGACCCGGTCGATCTCCCCCAGCTCGAGCAGCGGCACCACCATGTTCTGCGCCATGATCGAGCCCGATGTGCGTTCGACGCGGAGTTCGCGCGCCCGGCGCAGCCCTTCCTCGGCGACCTCGACGGCCTCGCGGTAGCGGCCGAGCAGAGTGAGCAGATCGGAGTAGTTGACGCGGTAGCGCATCTCGGCGTCCGAGCCCGTCGCGAGCTGCCGTGCACGTTCGTATTCGCGCACGCCCGCCTCGACCTCGCCCAGATGCGCGAGCGAGCCGCCGCGCACATTCGCGGCGACGGACAGCTGATCGGAGGAGCCTGCGCCCGCCGCCCTGTGCTCGGCCTCGTCCGCGAGACGGATCGCCTCTTCACGGTCGCCCGCGATCATGCGGCGGCTGGCGAGACGGTTGAGCAGCTCGGCGCGGAAGGCCTCATCGTCGATGTGCTCCTCGGCGATGGCCAGGGCCTGTTGCAGCAGCGGGATCGCCCCGAGGCGCCCGAGGTTGACCAGGTACAGCGCCTTGTTGCGCAGCAGCCGCGCATGCAGACGCGGATCCACCGTTTCGGGGTCGACCTCGGCGAGAGCGAGGTTCGCGACGGCGAGCGCCCGCTCACCGTCGCCTGCGTTGCGGAGGATCGACCCCAGGACGAGAAGCAGATCGAGGCGCTCGATCCGCGCGGCCCCGGCAGCATCGGGGACGAGCGGCCACAGCTCCAGCACGAGCTCGCCGAAGCGGGCGGCGGTCGCGAACGCGTACTGCGACTTCGCGTGGCGCATCGCATCGGCGGCGGCGACGAGCGCCTTGCGGTCGTCTTGCGCGAGCTGCCAGTGGTACGCGAGCGCGGCGGCATCCCCCGAGTCACTGCCCGCGCCTTGGGCCTCGAGCGACTCGGCGTAGGCGCGATGCAGCCGGGCGCGCTCACCGGGGAGCAGATCGTCGTGCACTGCTTCACGAAGGAGGGCGTGCCGGAACCGATAGTCGTCGTCGACCACGACCAGGATGCCGCTGCGCGTCGCCTCGCGGATCGCCTCGTCGAGCTGCTGCTCGGGGCGATCGGCGAGGCGCGTGATCAGCGGATGCGACAGCGGGCGCTCCGCACCGGAGGCGACCTTGACGACGTGCTGCGCATCGTCGCCGAGACGATCGAACCGGGCCAGCAGCAGGTCGCGGAGGCCATCGGGAAGAGAGCCGTTCGCGCATCCCGCGATCTCCTCGACGAAGAACGGCACGCCCTCGGCACGTTCCTGCATGCGCTCGAAGGCGGCTTCGGACAGCGGGCGACCGGTGATCTGCTCGGCCAGCTCCCGCACCGCGGCTTCGTCGAGCCGGGCGAGCGTGAGGCGCTCGAGCAGGCGCGCACGGGTGGCCTCGCCGATGAAGCGGCTCACGGCGTCGCCACGCCGCACGTCGTCGCTCCGGCAGGTGAGGAGCAGCAGGATGCGACCGCGGCCGAGGGCGCGCAGGAGGAACGACAGGATGGCGAGCGTCGACTCGTCGGCCCAGTGCAGGTCTTCCACCACGAGCACCTGCGGAGCCCGTTCTGCGGCCGCCTCGATGAGGGAGGCGATGGCGTCGCGGAGCCGCTCCGGGCTGGTGCGCTCGCGATCGGTCGGAGCATCGACGAGCTCGGGCAGCAGCATCCCCAGCGCCTCGACGCCCACACCGACCGACTCGCGCACCCGTTCGATGCCCATGCGCGTGACGATCGAGCGGAGGATGCCGGTGAGCGGGCCGTAGGGCGTGCGGGAGGCCCCGAGGTCGAGGCACCAGCCCACATGGACGTCGGCGGTGTTCTCGATCTCGATGGCGAACTCGCGCAGCAGCCGGGACTTGCCGATCCCCGCCTCGCCCTCGACGAGCAGCGCTGCCGGCACGCCCTCGCGCACGCCCTCGAAAAGACGGCGCACCTCGGAGAGCTCGGCCGCACGACCGACCATCGCGGCGCTCGGTGCGGAGGAAGGCATGGTTTCATCGTGCCACCCTCCACCGACACCGGGGGCGCGTTCCGCGACGACGATGCTCACCGTGCGGGTGCCGCCGTCGGCTCGCATCCGGAGCTCGCCCGCTCCGAGGCCGCGTGCCCCACGCCGGGACGCGCGTTCGTGGCACTGCGGCCCGCGTCGCGTGCACCCACAGTGCTGGCCGTCGATCCACGGAAGATGCGCGTCAGCATCCGACGCACCGCCCCCGGGGAACGGGGCACGATCTGGTCGGCGTGCTCGATGAGCATGCGTCGCCGCGCGGCTGCGCGTTCCATCTCCTCCTGCTGGTAACCGGTGTACTGCTCGGTGAAAAACGTGTGCTCGAACATGGGGATCTCCTCGGCGGTGTGCGGTATCCCTACACTCCGCCCTGAGGTGCCCCGCCGACATCGGACGGATTCCCTATCTTTCTGCCGCCGACGTCTAGGGATGCCGGCGTCTAGGAATCGCGAAGCTGCTCGCGATGCGACGCCATCAGGCTCATTCGCGGTGAAACTCAGACGCTCCAGATGCTGAGAGTCCGCCAGCTGTCAGGAAACCCCATCTCATTCGGAGAGCGCTGCGCATGCATGCCGAAAATACTGTCCATCTCGTCCACGACCCTTGCCACCCATCTGGCCCCGGGCGACGTGGTCTCGAGAAGAGTTGCCACGACGGAAAGCGCGCCGAAGACGTCCTCGCTCTGACCTGCAGGGAGGGATTCGAGGCCAGAGACTGTTCTCATCGCGCTTGTGGCTGCCGGAACCAGTGTTCGATTCCACAACCGTCCGTGGTGCGCAGTGATGTTTCGTAGGACGGTCAACTGTTCGAGCCACCGGGCGAGCGGGTGGTTCTTGAGCGCCTTCCGTCGTTGCGAGCTGCCGAGCTGATCAAGGTCGAATTTGATTCCGAGACCCTCGGCGACCTTGTACTGATCCCCAGCCCGCAGCGCCTCGAACAGCATGGAGACGTCCGCGAAGTCGAGCACGTCGACGAGGACCCAAATGGGGATGTCGCCGCCATATCTGTCTGTGTGGTGGCGAATGTACGCGGAGCTTCGGGCAGTCCGCGCCACCCGGACCCTCGCCTTCGTCATCCAGGCCGCGTGATCGAATTCTGTGCGAAATGTCGTGGGGTCTTCGTGAGCGAGCGGGTCGCGCGCGCCGAGCACGTAGCTGACGTGACTCCGGAGCGCCACCTCGATCCGCTCGATACCGTCATGGACCAGTGTGCGGAGCTTCCGGTCGAACTCGTAAAGCGCGGTTACGGCAGAGAACGTCGTTCCCTCCTGGAACTCGTCAGCGCGCGCAAACGTGCCGTCCCTCGTAACCACAGCCCGATAGACATACCAGTACCCGCTCAATCGGTAGTAGTTGACTGCGCGGAGCCACCGTTCGGGCTCTCCATCGAGTTGCATGCCTCGGCTTTTCAGCAAGCTGATCTGCTCGTCGACCGTGAGGTATTGCTTCAAGGGTGCCGTCACACCGATGATCTTGCCACCCCTAAAGAAATCCAGCCCACACCGGGAATCCGGGCGGGCTGAATGATTGACATCAATCTAGCACGTTGGGCTGACATCAAGCCCAGTACCTCATTCAGCGCTCGCTCGAAGCCCCCCCAACTAGGCCTGCCGCGACTCGGCGCGCAGCGGTGACCGCCGGGCCGAGGGGCGGGACTGCGACGGCACGAGGATCGCCAGCACCCGCACGAGCGTGGCCATCCACAGCAGTCCGAGCCCGACGACGACGGCTTCGAGGGCAGTGGCCGAGTACAGGCCGAACGGGACCCACAGCACGACGGCCACCACGATGAGCAGGCCGACGCCGACAGACGTGATCAGCAGCGCGCGGGGAGGAGCCGGGATCGCGGCCACGGTCGCGGCCGCAGACCCGAGGAAAAGGACGAGCGTCGCGACGGCGGCGATGTCGTGCGGAAGGGGCACCCGGTGCAGGGGCAGCAGCCCGACGGCCGCGAGCGCGACACCGGCCGCCGCCCACAGCGCGACCACCACGGCGATGCGGCGCAGAGCGGAGTCGCCGAGCATCCGGTGCAGGTCGCGGCCGATGTACGAGCCGACGGTCGCGATCAGCAGGCCGGCCACGACGAGGGTGCCGTTGAACGCCCATCCCGACCCGAGCTGCGAGAAGTTCTCCTCCCACCAGCGCGGGTCGGCGGAGGTGACCATGGCGAAGAGCGTGCCGATCACGAGGAATCCGAACAGGAGCGCGGACAGGTCGGCGGTGCGCAGCCCGATGCCGGCCCCGAAGGCGAAGCGACCGCCGACGGCCGAAGCGACGCCTGCGAGCAGACCACCGCCGACCGCCGCGAGCTGCAGCCCCTGAAGGCCGACGGCGAGGATCTCGGCCGTGAGCAGCACACCCATCAGCGCGACCGCTCCGAAGGCCACGGTGAGCGCGACGGTCGAGAGGCCGGAGACCACGGCCTGCCAGCGCGGCATCGGCCCGGTCTCCGTGCGACGGTGCATCAGCGTGCTCACGAGGAATGCGGCGGCCGCGACGATCCCGGCGATCGCTGCGACGGGCGCCGCCAACGACCCCGGACCGGTGAGCGGGCGCGCATCGCCACGCAGGAGCAGGATGCCGGCAACGGTGCCGACGACGAAGCAGATCACGGTCGCCCAGACGGCCCTCGTCTCGCCGCGCAGCTTCTCGTCCCGCTCCATGTGCCCATGCAAGCACGCACCTCGGACGCGCGGAAGATCCCGCGCACCCGGCCTCGCGACTCGAGCCCTGGCCGGCCCGTCAGGCGTGCTGCAGAGCCTTGGGGGTGAAGTAGGTGACCTCTCCGGTCTCGTCCTCGATGCCGAAGATGAACTGCCCGGAGGGCGTCGCGCAGATGTCGATGACCTTCCCCCGTGAACGCGGGGTGATGACTTCGTCCCCCGGCTTGAATGTGGTCTTCGTCATGGCGCGATCGTACAACGATGCCGCGGGGGCCC
>NZ_JBLVOH010000100.1:5809-11388 GCF_053543675.1 Microbacterium umsixpiens | reverse complement strand
GGCATCCGGGCCCCGCGTCGGATTCGCGTCAGGCGTCGACGTCGCCGCGCCAGGATCCGGTCTCGACGCCGCGGCCCTCGATGAACTCCTTGAAGTTCTGCAGGTCCTTCTTGACGGCGTGACCGCCGGCGCCGACGAGGGAGCCGAGCTTCTCGAGCAGCCCCTCCGGAGCCCAGTCCAACTGCACCGTCACGCGGGTCGACGTGTCGTCGAGCTTGTGGAACGTCACCACACCGGCGTGCTCGGTCTCGCCGCCGGTGCTGTTCCACGCGACGCGCTCATCCGGGTGCTGCTCGGTGATCTCGGCGTCGAACTCGCGGGTCGCGCCGCCGACCTTGACCTTCCAATGCGTGTGGGTGTCGTCGATCTGAGTGATCGACTCGACCTCGTCGAGGAACTTCGGGAAGCTCTCGAACTGCGTCCACTGGTTGTACGCCGTGCGCACGGGGACGTCGACGTCGATGGTCTCGATGATCTGCACCATGTGATGCTCCTCACTTCTCGTCGTTCGTGTCGTCCCATTCAGCCCGCTGCGACGAGGATCGGCGACGGGGTTGACAGCCGCGTCGTCGGACGACGATCATCCGCGGCACCACGGGACTACCGTTGAGGACATGCGCATCCCCGCCGCGATCCGCGCCTCCCAGCGCTCTCCGCTGCTGCAGGTCGTGAAGTCGGCCGCAGCGACGATCGCCGCGTGGCTCATCGCGGGATGGGTGTTCCCCGCGCAGCTCCCGGTGTTCGCCGCGATCGCCGCGCTCCTGGTCGTGCAGCCCAGCGTGAACCAGTCACTGTCGAAGGCGCTCGAGCGCAGCATCGGTGTGATCGCCGGTGTGGTGATCGCCGTCGCGCTCGGCCTGCTGCTGGGGTCGCCGAGCTGGATCGTGCTGCTCGCGATCGTCGTCGCGATGCTGGTCGCGTGGATCTTCCGGGCCTCCCCCGGCACCGGCAACCAGGTCGCGATCTCGGCGATGCTCGTGCTGGCGCTCGGATCGTCGAGCCCGGAGTACGCGTTCGCGCGCATCGTGGAAACCTTGATCGGGGTGGTGATCGGCATCGTCGTGAACGCGCTGATCGTGCCTCCGGTGCTGGTCGCCCCCGCTCGGCGCGATGTCGGACTGCTCGGGCGGGAGCTCGCCGCCAGCCTCGACCGCCTGGCCGTCGCGCTGCCGGAGCCGCAGACGGCCGCACAGCTCCAGGAGCTGATGCTGGAGGTGCGGCTGCTGCGTCCGATGAAGGATGCCGCCGACGCCTCCATCGCCGCGGGCGAGGAGTCGCTCACCCTGAACCCGCGGCGCTCGACCCACCGCAGCGAGCTGAAGGAGATGCGGGAGCTGCTCGAGCGCCTGTCGCCCATCGTGACCCAGACGATCGGCATGACCCGCGCGTACTTCGACCACTACGACGACACGATCGGCGAAGAGCCCGCCGTCACCGCGATCGCCGAGCAGCTGCGGCGCGCCGGGCACGACGTGCGCCTGGCCGTGCAGATCGCCGAGGCGTCGCCCGAACCCGACACGATGACGTCCGCGATCCCCGCGCTCACCGCCCCACTCGTGATCCGACCGCCGTCATCGCAGCACTGGATCCTGATCGGCTCGCTCATGGAAGACCTCCGCCGGATCCGGGGCGAACTACTCGACGAGGACTGACCGACTCCGCATACGCTGGTGGCATGTCCGACATGACCGTCGCGGAGGCCCTGGGCGAGCTCGCCGCACTGGAAGATCCGAAGATGCGCGCCGCCAACGAGAAGCGCGGCGACGACCACGGCATCAACCTCAGCCGGATGCGCGCGCTCGCGAAGCGGATCAAGACCGACCAGCCGCTCGCGGAAGAGCTCTGGGCGACCGGCGAGACCCCGGCGCGACTGCTGGCCCTGCTGATCTGCCGCCCCCGCGACTTCAGCGCCGACGAACTCGACGCCATGCTGCGCGAGACCCGCCCGCCGAAGGTCAACGACTGGTTCGTGAACTACGTCGCCAAGAAGACGCCGCTCGCGGAAGAGCTGCGGCTGCGTTGGTTCGACGACGCCGACCCCACGGTGGCCGCGGCCGCCTGGTCACTCACGACCGTGCGCGTGATGAAGGACGCGGACGGCCTGGACCTGCCACACCTGCTCGACCTCATCGAGCGGGATATGAAGGATGCGCCCTCGCGTCTGCAGTGGGCGATGAACGAGACCCTCGCCAACATCGGCATCTTCCACCCGGAGTACCGCGCGAGGGCGCTGGAGATCGGGGAGCGCCTGCAGGTCCTCGCGGACTACCCCACCGCGCCCGGCTGCACCTCGCCGTTCGCCCCGCTGTGGATCGGCGAGCTCGTGCGGCGCCGCGAGGGCTGAGCGCGTTCAGGGTTGCTGCGTGCTGCCACCCACCCGCCGCGAAGGAGATCTCACGCTCTGAAGGAGAGCATCCGGCATCTACTCCTTCATTGCGCGAGATCTCCTTCGGAACGGGCGGGCGCGGCATCCGCCTCGGTGACCGGCAGGCGTGTCCCGCCCCGATTCCGCATTTGAGCCAGTAACGTTATACACTTTATGAGTCGCGGGGGCTCTGGGGTGATCGCATGGGGCGGTCTCTGCCGCGCGCGACACGACCTGGGGAGCATCATGACCACGCAAGACGAACTGAACACACTCATCGCCGACATCGCGCACGACATCAACGGCTTCATCGGTGCATCGGTCGTCGATCTGGAGTCCGGGATGCCGCTGGCCTCGAGCTCGGTCCGACCGGACTTCGACCTCGATGTGGCCAGCGCCTACAACAGCGAGATCGTCAAGAACAAGATGCGCACGATCGAGGCGCTCGGTCTCGACGCGACCTTCGAAGACATGCTGCTCACGCTCGACACGCAGCTCCATCTGCTCAAGATGATCACACCCGAGATGTTCATCTACCTCGCTGCCGACCGCCAGGCGACGAATCTCGCGCTGCTCCGCTCTGCCGTCAACCGCCACGTGGCGGCTCTGAACGCTTGACCGGGGAGGCCGCGCGCTGCGACGGCCTCGAGGAGATCTCGTGGGTGCGCGCCGCGTCGGTGGAGTCGCCGATGCGGCGGGCGCGCTGGCGGCATGTGAATCTGCCGAACCGTTACCGGCTCATCTTCGCCGGGCCGGTCGGGGCGGGGAAGACGACGGCCGTCCGGGCACTGAGCGATATCCCGCCGGTCGACACCGATGTTCCGATCTCGGCCGGATCTGCGGAGTACGGCGACGGCGAGAAGACCACCACCACGGTGGGCCTCGACTACGGCGCGTGGAAACCCACGCCCGAGATCGCCGTCACGCTCATTGGGGTTCCCGGGCAAGACCGCTTCGCTCCCGCCCGCCGCAGATCCTCGACGGCAGACACGCGCATCCTGCTCTGGCTTCGTGCCGACCGGCCACACCTCGCCGCCGATGCCGCCACATGGATTCCGCGGTTCGCCGGCGACGGCCAACGAATGGTCATCGCGGTGAGCCACTGTGAGGAAGAGGCGCTGCCCACGGTGCGCCAGGAGCTCACCGAGGTCCTGGCGCGATACGGCATCCCCCCGAACCGCGTTCATGTCGCCGACGCGCGCGATCGCGACAGCGTGATGCGAGTCGCCTGCGTGGCCCTTGATCTTCCGGAAGAAGAGTCGTGAACACACACAACCGAACAGACCACCCCCCTCTCTCCCACGACGCTGCACATCGGCACGACGCGACCTACGGGGGCGACCCCGTGCTCATGCATCCGGAGATCGCGGCGCACTGGGAGCTCTGGTCGAGCGTGGTGAGCCAGGCCGCTCTCACCCGACTGCGTCATCTCCAAGAGCGCTTCCCGGAGCTGACGACGGCTGTCCTCTCGACCGCCGACGGCCTGCACATCGCCTCCGTCGGCGCACGGGACGAGACGGGAGAGCGGCTGGCGGCGATCAACAGTTCGCTGTTCGGCGTCGCCAGGGCCGAAGCCGAGATCATCTCCGGGGGAACCGAACCGAGCCTGTCGGCCGTCGTGTCGGTGTCGATCGGTCAGAGCCAGCTCTCGTTGCTCAGCTTCGTCCTGGCGCCCTACGGCCAGCTGCTCCTGTCGGTGTCGGCGGCCGGAGTCCAGGTCGGCACCGTGATCGTGCAGGCGCGCTCGGCGGCGTACGAGCTGATCACCGCGCTCGGGCTCGCCGGAACCCCCGGCTGAGGCATGGGGTCGCTGGCTACGCTGGGGCGATGAGCACGCACATCGCCGCTGAGCCCGGCCAGATCGCCCCCATCGTCCTGTTTCCCGGCGACCCGCTGCGAGCGAGGTGGATCGCCGAGACGTTTCTCGAGAACGCCGAGCTGTACACCGAGACGCGCGGCATGCTGGGCTTCACCGGCACGTGGGAGGGGCACCGCATCTCGGTGCAGGGTTCCGGCATGGGCCAGCCGTCGATGGCGATCTACGCCAACGAGCTGTTCGACTCCTACGACGTGCAGACGATCGTGCGGGTCGGGTCGTGCGGGGCGCTGACCGAGCGCGTCAAGGTGCGCGACATCATCATCGCCAACGGGGCTTCCACGGATTCCGGCATCAACCGCGTGCGCTTCCACGGACTCGACTACGCGCCAGTGGCGGACTTCGGCCTCCTGCGCGCGGCCGTGGAGGCGAGCGAGGCGGAAGACCTCGAGTCGACCGTGCACGTCGGGCAGCTGTTCTCGAGCGACCAGTTCTACAGCACCCGCCCCGAGCTCACGGAGCCGTTCGTGCAGCACGGCATCCTGGGCGTCGAGATGGAGGCGGCCGGGCTCTACACCCTCGCGGCCTACTACGGTCGGCGCGCACTCGCCATCTGCACGGTCAGCGACCACATCGTCACGGGCGAGGAGACCACGGCGCAGGAGCGCGAGCAGACCTTCGGCGACATGATCCGCATCGCCCTGCGCGCCGCCACCGCAGTCTGAACCGGTCTGACCCGTCCTCGCGGATGGGATGATCGAGGGACCATGACTTCCTCTCCGCGGCTCGATCCCGCCCTCGTTCCGGACGCCGCGGATCCGGATGCCGTCTACCTCGCCTTCGTCGAGTGGGCGGAGTCGACCGGCATCAGCCTCTATCCCGCGCAGGACGAGGCGGTCATCGAGATCGTCTCCGGCAACAACCTGATCCTCTCGACGCCCACGGGCACCGGCAAGTCGCTCGTGGCGATCGGCGCTCACTTCGCCGCCCTCGTCGCCGGACGCCGCAGCTACTACACCGCTCCCATCAAAGCCCTGGTGAGCGAGAAGTTCTTCGCACTGGTCGATGTGTTCGGCGCCGAGAACGTCGGCATGGTCACGGGTGATTCCTCGGTCAACGCCGACGCCCCGATCATCTGCTGCACGGCCGAGATCCTCGCCAACCTCTCGTTGCGCCAGGGCACGGATGCCAACGTCGGGCAGGTCGTGATGGACGAGTTCCACTTCTACGCCGACCCCGACCGCGGGTGGGCGTGGCAGGTTCCGCTGCTCGAGCTGCCCCAGGCGCAGTTCATCCTGATGTCGGCGACCCTCGGCGACGTCACCGAGCTGGCTGCCGACCTCACCCGCCGCACCGGTCGCGAGACGGCGACGGTCACGGGCGTCGAGCGTGCCGTCC
>NZ_JBLVOH010000100.1:0-5789 GCF_053543675.1 Microbacterium umsixpiens | reverse complement strand
TACGAGACGACCCCGATCCACGAGACCATCGACGACCTGCTGAACACCGGGCAGGCGCCGACCTACGTCGTGCACTTCTCGCAGGCGGCGGCGATGGAGCGTGCGCAGGCACTGTCGAGCACGAAGGTCGCCACGCGCGAGCAGCGAGACGAGATCGCGGCGCTGATCGCCGAGTTCCGCTTCACGACCGCATTCGGCAAGACGCTCTCACGCTTCCTCCGTGCCGGGATCGGCGTGCACCACGCCGGGATGCTGCCGAAGTATCGGCGCCTCGTCGAGCAGCTCGCCCAACGCGGACTGCTGCGCGTGATCTGCGGCACCGACACCCTCGGCGTCGGCATCAACGTGCCGATCCGCACGGTGCTGCTCACTGCGCTCACCAAGTTCGACGGCACGCGGATGCGGCAGCTGAACGCCCGCGAGTTCCATCAGATCGCCGGACGTGCGGGACGAGCGGGATACGACACCGCCGGCACGGTCGTGGCCCAGGCGCCCGAGCACGAGAGCGAGAACGTCGCTGCGGTGAAGAAGGCCGGCGACGACCCGAAGAAGAAGCGCAAGATCGTCCGCAAGAAGGCGCCAGACGGCTTCGTCTCGTGGGGCGAACCCTCGTTCCGCAAGCTCATCGACTCGGTGCCGGAGACCCTGACCTCGCACATGCAGATCACGAGCGCCATGATGCTGAACGTGATCGCCCGTGGTGGCGACGTCTTCGCGAATATGCGCGCGCTCGTATACGACAATCACGAGCCGCGGAAACGCCAGCGCGAGCTCGCGCTCCGAGCCATCGGCATCTATCGCACCCTCCGCGAATCCGGCATCGTCGAGAAGACTCCGGAGGGCGACATCCGCCTCACGGTCGACCTGCAGCCGAACTTCGCACTCAACCAGCCGCTGTCGCCGTTCGCTCTCGCGGCGTTCGAGCTGCTCGATCCCGATCCGGCCGCCGGCACGGGCACCCGCTCCTACGCGCTCGACATGATCTCGATCGTCGAGGCCACGCTCGACGATCCGCGTGCCGTGCTCAGCCAGCAGGAGTTCCTCGCCCGCGGTGAGGCGGTCGCCGCGATGAAGTCGGAGGGCATCGAGTACGACGAGCGGATGGAGCTGCTCGAGCAGATCACGTATCCGAAGCCGCTCGACGAGCTGCTGACGGCCGCGTTCGAGACGTTCAGCGCCGCCCAGCCGTGGATCCGCGACTTCGAACTGCACCCCAAGTCGGTCGTGCGCGACATGTACGAGCGGGCCATGTCGTTCGGGGAATATGTCGCCTACTACAAGATCGCCCGCTCCGAGGGCGTGGTCCTGCGCTACCTCTCCGACGCCTACCGCGCGGCATCGCAGACCATCCCGGAAGAGTTCAAGGACGAGGATCTGCGCGACCTCATCGAGTGGCTCGGCGAGCTCGTCCGGCAGGTCGACTCCAGCCTGCTCGACGAGTGGGAGGAGCTGATCGCCGGGGTCGACAACGGCCGCTTCGATCCGCACGCCCCCGACGAGCCGATCGTCCCGCCCGCGCCGAAGCGCCTCACGAGCAACATCCGCGCCTTCCGCATCCTGGTGCGCAACGAGCTGTTCCGCCGCGTGCAGCTCGCGGCGCGAGAAGACGTGACCGCCCTCGCCGAACTCGATCCCGGCTTCGGCGCCGATGCCTGGTCGGACGCGCTCGACGGCTACTACGACGACCACGACGAGATCCTCACCGGCGCAGACGCACGCAGCTCGAAGCTGCTGATCCTCACCGAGAGCGCCACCTCGTGGACCGCGCGACAGATCTTCGACGACCCCGCCGGCGACCACGACTGGGGTATCACCGCGACGATCGACCTCGCCGCATCCGACGAAGCGGGTCAGGCCGTCGTCACCGTGACAGGCGTCGACCGGCTGTAGCGCCGGGGTGACGAACCCCGGGCGGCTCTGGCGAAGCCTGTTCCCTGCCCGCTCAGAGCTTGTTCGCCGTGAAGCGGCCGCCGAGCAGGGTCGCCGCGACCGGCATCCCGCGCAGCTCATCGACGTCGCAGGCGAAGGGATCGCGCTCGGTCAGCACCAGGTCCGCCCGCTGTCCGACCGAGACGGTGCTGCGCGAGGATGCCGCGAGCGCCACGTCGAACGGAAGCCGCTGCTCGGGATGCCAGGGGTCACGACCACCCCGGCTGCGAGCTGTCGCGGCGCTGAGCGAGATCCACGGGTCCAGCGGCGCGACCGGAGCGTCGGAGCCGAGCCGCAGCTCGGCACCCGAGCGGTGCATCGACCCGTAGGCGAAGGCACGATCGGTGCGGCCCGCCCAGTGGTGGTCGGCCACGTCGCGGTCGTCCATCGCATGCTCGGGCTGCACACTCGCGATCAGGCCGAGCTGCGAGAACCGGGCGAAGTCCTGCTCCCGCACGAGCTGCGCGTGCTCGATCACGCCGGTCATCCGGAGCTCCTCGAACGTGTCGAGCACCTCGGTGTTCGCCCGGTCGCCGATCGCGTGCACGGCCGCGCCGATCCCGCCCGCCCGGGCCGCCTCGAGCAGCCGACGCAGCTCCGGGATCGGCACGCTCTCCAGACCGCAGGCGTGCGGATGGGCGGGGTCCATGCCGGGGTACGGCTCCCAACACCACGCCGTGCGGGTGTTCAGCGAGCCGTCGACGATCACCTTGAGCCGACCGAACTCGACCAGACCCCGCTCGTCGACGATGTCTCCCGTGCGCACCCCTCGCGCGATCACGCCGTCGAGGCGATCGGACCAGACGGCGATCTGGAGGCGAAGGGCATCCACTCCCCGCGCGGTGCGCTCCGGCCAGTCGCGCAGGTTGTCGGCGTTCTCGTATTCGACCACACCGACCACTCCACGGGCCGCGGCATCGTCGGCGGCCTCGCGATACGCCGAGAGGGGCAGCTCGCCGGCCTGGTCGAACGAGTGCAGCAGCTGGATCCAAGGCCCCTCGCGCAGCAGACCGGTCTCGTCGAGGCGCAGCCCGAAGGCCGCCTCCGCCGCGCGGTTCATCCATCCGCAGTGCAGGTCACCGCTCACCAGCACGACCGGGACGTCGGACACGGCCGCGTCGAGCGCGTCGAGCGATGCGGGTTCGGGCCACAGTCCGTCGCGGAACCCGTACCCCATCAGCATCCCGTTGCTCAGTGGCGCCCCCTCCGCACGGGCACGGCGCACCACCGCGAGCACCTCGGCCGCGCTGCGGGTCTCGGTGAGGTCGACCCGGCGACGGCGGATCACGTGCTGCGTGAAGTGCACGTGCGAATCCCAGAGGCCGGGGCCGATCCAGCGCCCGTCCGCGTCGACGACCTCGCCGATCGGATCGGCCGTGCCGACCGAGGCGATGTCGGCGATGAGGCCGTCGCGGATGAGGACATCGACGGGGTCGCCGCCACCGTACGGACGGACACCGCGGAGGGTCAGGGGGTCGGTCATGATGCTCCGATCAGGATGAGGAGGAAACGCGGCGGTGGTCTCAGGCCACCGGGACCGGCGCCGTGGCGAAGCCGAAGAGGTCCTTCGGGTCTTCCGGGGCGGCGACCAGGTCGATCTCCACACCCGGGCCGGCCCCGGCGAGGTCGGTGCGCAGGTGCCGCAGAGCCGAGAAATCCTCGATCGCGAAACCGACCGAGTCGAAGATCGTGACCTGGTCCGCCGCCGTGCGACCGGGCGCGGTCCCGTCGAGCACCCGCCAGAACTCAGTCACGGGGAATTCGGGGGCGACGTTCTGGATCTCCCCCTCCACCCGCGTCTGCGGCGTGTACTCGACGAAGACCGGCCCGCGGTCGAGGATGCGCGGATCCAGCTCGGTCTTGCCGGGGCAATCACCGCCGATGGTGTTGATGTGCATGCCGGGGACGACGTCAGCGTCGGCCAGCACCTGCGCGACCGCCTTGTCGGCGGTGCAGGTCGTGACGACGTCCGCACCCGCAGCCGCCTCCGACGACGAGGAGCACACGGTGATGTCGAAACCGAGCGGGGCGAGGTTGCGCACGAATTTGGCGGACGCCGCTGCATCCACGTCGAAGATCCGCAGCCGCGAGATGCCGAGCACCCCGCGGAACGCCAGCGCCTGGAACTCGGCCTGACTGCCCGCGCCGATCATCGCCATGACGGCCGAGTCCGGGCGGGCGAGTCGCCGGGCGACCATCGCCGAGGTCGCCGCCGTGCGCAGCGCGGTGAGCATCGTCATCTCGGCCACGAACACCGGGTAGCCGTTGTGCACGTCGGCGAGCACGCCGAACGCCGTCACGGTCTGGTACCCGCGGCCCGGGTTGAACGGGTGTCCGTTGACGTACTTGAACGCGTACAGGTCGGGGTCGCTGATCGGCATCAGCTCGATCACCCCGAACGGCGTGTGGTTGGCGACCCGTTCGCTCTTGTCGAAGGACTCCCAGCGCAGGAAGTCGGCCTCGATCGTCTCGGCCATCTCGGTCATGATGGTCTCGGCGCCGCGGCGCGAGATCCACTGCACCATGTCGTGCACTCCCACGAACGCGGTCATACCGTCACCTGCTTTCCGTCCAGCGCCTCGCGGTTGACGGCGGCGATCCGATCGGCCAGCCGCGGATTCTCGTACGGGCCCGGCCGCCGCAGAGCGTCGATCACCCGGGAGATGACCTCGGCCGGCTTGTCCTGGTGCATCTTCTCCTTCGCGTCGATGCGGTCGACGCGCAGACGGAACCCCACCGTGCCGTGCACGATGCGCTCCGCATAGGCCGTGTTCTCCACTGTGCGACGCAGCAGGAACGGGTCCGGCAGCGGGCTCTCGAACCAGGCGACGAGGCGGTCGAGCACCGCGAGGTTCTCCTCGTCGGAGAGGATCTCGGGGGTTCCGTGCAGGTGCGCGACGGCGAAGTCCCAGGTCGGTACCGCCGGAGACGAGTCGTACCAGCCCGGTGACACGTAGCCGTGCGGCCCGTAGACGATGACCATCGTCTCGTGCTCTCCCAACCGGTGCAGCCGCTCGTCGGGGCGACCGACGTGGCTGAGCAGCACGAGCCCCTCGGCGTCTTCGTCGAGGAGCACCGGGTAGTGGGAGGCGACGAGCCCCTCACCGGGAACGTGGCTGACGATGGTCGCCCACGGGTTCTCGCGCACGAGCGCGCGCACGGTCTCGACGTCGTCGAGGGCGTAGTCGGGGTTGTGCCGCATCTGTGTCTCCTCAGTCCGTGCCGAGCAGGGCGAGCCGCTCGGCGCGGCGCACCTGCTGCGCATCGGGGTCGGGTACCGGAGCTGCGGCGAGCAGTCGACGCGTGTACAGGTCTTCGGGATGCTCCAGCACCTGCGTCCGCGAGCCCGCCTCCACCACCCGTCCGGTCTTCAGCACCATCACGCTGTCGCACAGCTCGTCGATCACGGCGAGGTCGTGGCTGATGAACACGCAGGCGAACCGCAGCCGCGACTGCAGCTCGCGGAAGACGTCCAGCACCTGCGCCTGGACCGACACGTCGAGCGCGCTGGTCGGCTCGTCGGCGATGAGCAGTGCCGGGTCGAGCGACAGCCCGCGGGCGATCGCGACGCGCTGCTTCTGCCCTCCGGAAAGCTCGTGCGGGTAGCGGTCGGCGCGGTCGGCGAGCCCGACCGACTCCAACAGCTCGTCGACTCGCTCGCTCAACGCACGCCCGCGGAGCCCCGTGATGCTGTGCAGCGGCTCTTCGATGCTCTGGCGCGCGGTGTAGCGCGGGTTGAGCGACAGCGCCGGGTTCTGGAACACGACACCGACGCGTCGGCGGGTCTTGCGCCGCTGCGACCGTGACGCGGTGCTCAGGTCGACGCCCTCGATCAGGATCCGGCCCTCGCGCACCGGGGC
>NZ_JBLVOH010000099.1:0-5846 GCF_053543675.1 Microbacterium umsixpiens | reverse complement strand
GACGGGGCCGATCTGCCCCGCCAGAACCGTCATCTCATCGAGCGAGGTCGCATCCGCGAGGAAGACCTCCGTGCCCGCATCCGCCAACGGCTGCAGCCCTTCGGCGGACCGGCCGGTCGCGATCACGCGTGCCCCCGCGCCGTGCAGGGCGCGTGCCACCGCCCGCCCCGCCGCACTGGTCGCTCCGGCGAGCACCACCGTGCGGCCGGACAGTCTCGAGTCGATGAGTTCATCCATGTCGCTCACTCTTCCGGTTCGGAGGGGCTTCTGCGGCCGGAACCCGCGGAGAGATCCGCAGAACAGGTTCCGGCCGCAGTGCGGTGCGCCCCAGCGTCACACTCGGAACGCGCGCCATGCGCGCGTGGTCATCAGTCGTCCGTGCCGCGGATGCCCACGGTCGATTCGATGACGGGCTTCATCTTCTTGTGAAGGGTCTCGAAGAACATCGACAGCGGGAACTCGTCGTCCATCACGGCATCCGTGTAGCCCTTCGGCGCACCGGCGAGGATCTCGTCCGAGAGGCCGCGGGCCCACTGCGAGGCCGGGTGCGGGGTGAGCGTGCCGCGGACGAGCTCGTAGGCGGCGAGCCAGTGCGCGACCTTGGGGCGGTCGATCGAGTGCCAGTACAGGTCGTCGATCGCGTCGCCGAGCGCCACGACGGCATCCGGCACGGCGTCCCAGTCGAAGGTGAGAGCCGTGTCGGTCCAGTGCAGCACGCCGCGCTGGTGCAGCCACGCGAACAGCAGCTGTCCGCCGACCGCGTCGTAGTTGCGTGTGCGGGTGCCCGTGATCGAGAAGCGGAAGATGCGGTCGAAGATCACCGCGTACTGCACGAGGTGCGCGTAGTCGTGCATCTCCCGCTCGGTCTCGGTGAGCTCCTCACCGGCGGCGATGCGGGCCGCGAGGGCGCGCTCGATCTTCACCGACTCGCGGAACGCCGTCATGTCGCAGCGCATCTCCTCGAGCGAGTAGAGGAAGAAGGGCATCCGCTGCTTGATCATGAACGGGTCGAACGGCAGATCGCCGCGCATGTGGGTGCGGTCGTGGATGATGTCCCACATGACGAAGGTCTTCTCGGCCACCTGCTGGTCGTCGAGCATCGCGGCGGCCCGCTCGGGCAGGTCGAGGTTGGTGATCTCGGCAGCAGCACGGGTGACGCGACGGTAGCGAGCGGCCTCGCGGTCCTGGAAGATCGCGCCCCACGTGAAGGTCGGGATCTCGCGCATCGCGACGGTCTCGGGGAACAGCACGGCCGAGTTCGTGTCGTAGCCGGGCGTGAAGTCGACGAGCCGCAGCGAGACGAACAGCTTGTTGCCGTAGTCGCCGGCCTCGAGGGCGGCGATGAACTCGGGCCAGATCGTCTCGACGATCAGCGCCTCGACCAGGCGGTCGCTGGAACCGTTCTGCGTGTACATCGGGAACACGACGAGGTGACGGATGCCGTCGACGCGGGTCTGCTGCGGCTGGAAGGCCATGAGCGAATCGAGGAAGTCCGGCACGCCGAAGTCTTCGGATGCCCAGCGGTCGAAGTCGACCACGGAGGCGGTGAGGTACTCCGCGTCGTGCGGGAAGGCAGGGGCGAGTGCGCGGATCGCGGCGGTGATCGCGCCGACGAGCTCGCGGGCAGCGGCGTGGTGCGCGGCATCCGGGATCGAGCCGTCCTTGATCTGCATCTCGCGGAGGGCGATCGCGGCGTCCTTCAGCTGCGCCCAGGCGGCCGACTGCTCGGCGATCGACGCGTCCTCGACGACCTCGGGTTCGCCGACGATGGCCTGGACAGCGGAACTGTTGGCGGAAAGAAGGGACATCGGGACCTCCGATCGGAGTTTTCAACGGAAAGATTCCGGCATATACGGAATCCTGACGATAATCTTACAGCCATGGATGATTCTGTCGACCGCGCGATCCTGACTGCGATCTCCCGTGACGGGCGCGCCACGCTCTCCCAGCTGTCGGAGGCCGTCGGGCTGTCGGTCTCGGCCGTGCAGTCGCGCCTGCGCCGGCTGGAGACGAGGGGAGTCATCTCCGGCTACCAGGCGATCCTCGACCCCGAACAGGTGGGCACCCCGCTCTCGGCCTTCATCGAGATCACCCCGCTCGACCCCGCCCAGCCCGACAACGCTCCGGAGCTGCTGGAGCACCTCGACGCGATCGAGGCCTGCCACTCCATCGCCGGTGACGCGAGCTACATGCTGTTCGTGCGCGTGCCGTCTCCGCGTGCGCTCGAAGAGCTCGTCCGTGACGTGCGGCTCGCGGCGAACGTCAGCACCCGCACCACCGTGGTGCTGCAGACCTACTACGAGCACCGGCCGATCATCCCGGTCGGCTCGGCGGAGTAGTCGGGAGCGCGTCAGAGCACCGCGCCCACCATCGCCTCGCCCAGCGGAGTGCGCAGGTGCAGCATCCGGGTGCCGTCGCGCTCGCTGCCGATCAGCCCCGCGCCCCGCAGCACGGTGAGGTGATGCGACGCGGTCGAGACAGCGACACCGGCATCCTGAGCGACCTGCGATGTCGTGCGGGCGAAGCCTGCTCGGAGCAGGATTCCCGCGCGGGCCGGACCCAGCAGGGCGCCCAGAGCATCCTCGATGTCGGCGGTGTCCCGCGCCCAGCCGGCGGTGACGCCGCGGGCCGGATAGAACAGCGTCGGCTGCGCCGGGGGCTCGGTGAGCACCATGCAGCCCCACGACGACATGACCGACGGCACCAGCACCAGGCCGCTTCCCCGGCAGTCGACCTGTTCGCTGTGGCGACGCAGCGAGACGCGGACGGCGCCTTCTCCCCAGGTCACCTGTGGGTGCAGGTCTCCGGCCATCCCCGCGATGCCGCCGGTCGCGATCCGCTGCGCACGGAACGCGATGTCGGCGCGCAACAGGCGTTCGAGCTGCGGCCAGACGGGAGCCAGCGCGGCATCCCATACCGCGGACCAGGCGTCGGCGATCATCGAGCGCGCCCGTGCCGGCTTCCCCTGCATCTCGCCCAGCGCCCGTTGCCGCGCTCCGGTCGAGCGACGCACCATCTTCCCGAAGTCGACGCGCATCGGGTCGAGAGCTGTGATGCGCAGCTCGTCGAGCTCGCCCTCCGGGCTCAGGTCCCATCGCGGTGCGGTCGTCAGGAAGTCGGGCAGGTAGCCGTCGTCCCCGATGACGGTCGCGAGCAGGGCGAACTCCTCGCGGGGCAGTCGCTCGCGCACGGCACGCAGCCACCCCCATTGCAGGGGATGCGCCTCGGGGCGCCGCAGGACCCGCACGGCGTGGGCCAGCTCGTGCCCGGGCGAGATGCCGAATCGCACCGCCTCGACATCGCCGGGGCTCAGGTGGAACTCGACGCGGTGGTCGGGGTGCTCGACGCCCTCGACGGGCCCTATGTTTCGATTCACATCGAAACTCTAGGGTGGGCCCTGCGCGCTGTCGAGACTGGAGCCATGAACAGCACACCCCCCCGGATCCGGAGTCGTCGCCGGCGCGGACATCCGCATCGGCACGGGCCGCAGTCGCAGGTTCGTCGGCGCAGAGCACGGCGCGGAGGTGTCGTATTTCTTCGTCGAGAACCAGCCGGGCGAAGGCCCGGGGCTGCACTGGCATCCCTACGCCGAGACCTGGGTCGTGATCGAGGGACTTGCCCGCATCGCCGTGGGCGAGGAGACTTTCGTCGCCGGGGCGGGCGACACCGCGACCGGCCCCGCCTTCGTCCCCCACTGCTTCACCAACGCGGGAGACGGGGTCCTCAGGATCATCGGCATCCACGCATCCGCCACCATCATCCAGACGTTCCTCGACGAGGACTGAGCACCAGGAGCACCATGTCCTTCCAGGCATACCTCGACAACATCGAGGCCAAGACGGGGCTGACCCCGCGACAGTTCATCGAGCTCGCGACGGAGAAGGGGTTCGACCGGACGACGAAGGCCACGCCCATCGTCGCGTGGCTCAAGGAGGACTACGCGCTGGGGCAGGGGCACGCGATGGCCCTCGTGCACGTGATCACCAAGGGCCCGCAGATCAGCAGCAAGCACGTCGGCACGGGCGGTGCGCACGGCGACGCCTCCGACACGCTCTGGCTCGACGGCAAGGACAGCAACCCGAACCCCTGATCCGTCGTCCCGCTGAGGTCGGGCATCGCCCCGGCCAGTAGGATTCCCTGCGTGGCAGCATCCTCCCAGCGCAAGAAGAAGAGTCGGACCGCGAAGCACACCCCGGCCCGCACCAGCGGCAACCCGGCGCGGCGTCCGGTCGTCGAGGCGGGGCCGGTCACCGCATCCGATTGGATCGGGGCCGCGCGGCTGCGCACCCTCCCGCTCGCGATCGCCCCGGTGATCATCGGAACCGGTGCGGCGCGCAGCACCGGCCCCGAGTTCCACTGGGTGATCGCGCTCGCGTGCCTCGCCGTCGCGGTGCTGCTGCAGATCGGCGTGAACTTCACGAACGACTACAGCGACGGTGTCCGCGGCACCGACGCCCACCGGGTCGGGCCCGCGCGCCTGACGGCATCCGGGCGGGTGAAGCCGCGCACCGTCCTGATCATCGGCCTGATCTTCTTCGCGCTCGCCGCGGTCGTCGGACTCGCGATCGTCGTGCGCACCGAGCAGTGGTGGATGCTGGCCGTCGGTGCGGCGTGCATCGTCGCGGCCTGGTTCTACACGGGCGGCAAGAGGCCGTACGGGTACTACGGCCTCGGCGAGGTCTTCGTGTTCGTGTTCTTCGGCCTCGTCGCCACGCTCGGCACCACCTGGGTGCAGGTGTTCGAGCTGCCGCTGCAGGCGTGGCTCGGAGCCATCGCAGCAGGCCTGTTCGCGTGTGCCGTGCTGCTCGCCAACAACCTGCGTGACATCGACCAGGACCGCGAGGTCGGCAAGCGCACCCTGACCGTCTTGATCGGACGCCGCGCCACGCAGGTGCTGTTCACCCTGTTCGTCCTGGCGCCGTTCGGCATCGCCGTGTTCCTCGCGCTGCTGTTCCCGATCGCATGGATCTCGCTCCTCGCACTGCTGGCGGGACTCCCTGCCATCGTCATCGTCTGGGCCTACCGGCAGCCGAGGGAGTTGGTGACCGCGCTCGCCCTGACGTCGCTGACATCACTGCTGTACGCCGGCGCCCTGTTCTGGGCGTTCGTCGGCTGAGCAGTAGCGCGGCGGTCAGACCTTTGGGTCGTCGCCGGGCTCGTTCGCGTCGATCGCCTGGTCCTCGGCATCCGCATCGGTCTGGCTGCCCGATGACCGACTCTCGCGGCGCTCCGCGAGTCGGGCCGAAGCGTCGGTGAGCGGTGTGCGCAGGAACAGCATCGAGATGCTCATGCCGATGAGGGCGGCGAAGATCGCGGCGAGCCACCAGTATTCGCGGAAGATCGGGAAGAAGAACCAGAGGATGGCGAGCGGGACGAGGAACGCCAGCAGCCGCAGCACGGTGTAGACGAGGAAAGGCGCGGGCTTCTTCACCCCTCCAGTCTACGTTCGCCGCGCGGGCGGCTCGGCGCCGGTGCCCTCGATGCCGAGTCGAGCGAACGGGATGCCGCGCACCACCCGATGCCACGGGTGCTCCCCGAGTGACCACAGCAGCTTGGCGTCGATGTCGAGCGCCAGGTCTTCGCAGCCGACCGGGAGGGGCATGTCGTCCTGCTCCAGCGCCGACCGCGGCCCGCTCCACAGCGCACCGGGGCGCAGGCCGTCGGACTGCGAGACGAAGTGGCGGTCTCCCCACCGCACCGCTCCCTGCATGCGGGGGATGCCGGGGCTGAAGACGTGCTCCTCGGTGAACCGGCCGTCGGCGTCCTCCGGGATCGAGAACTCGCCGATCCGGCCGCGGTCGTCGGTGCGGTGCTCGCCGATGAGTACACGCCGCAGCGGAGTGCCG
>NZ_JBLVOH010000098.1:5977-6580 GCF_053543675.1 Microbacterium umsixpiens | reverse complement strand
GCGAGCGACGGCTCCGCGGCGCACGAGGGCGCGGAGGCGGGCGACGAGGATCGCGAACGAGAACGGCTTGGTGACGTAGTCGTCGGCGCCGGTCTCGAGCGCCTCGACCTGGTCCCACTCGCCGTCCTTGGCGGTCAGCATCAGCACGGGCGTCCAGTTCTCCTCGGCGCGCAGCGCCTCGCACACCTTCCAGCCGCTCATGCCGGGCATCATCAGGTCGAGCACGATCGCGTCGTACCGCGTCTCCCGTGCCCGCCAGAGCCCGTCGACGCCGTTGTGCGCGACGTCCACGGCGAAGCCCTCGGCTTCGAGGCCGCGGCGCACACCCTCGGCCAGGCGCACCTCGTCGTCCACCACCAGGATCCGCATTCCTCCAGTGTGGCCGGTCGACGCTGAATCGGGGCTGAAGCTCGGGACGACGCGTCAGCGGAGGTGTGCCTGGATCTCGCGGATCACCTCGCCCAGCGTGCCGGTGGCGAGCAGGCCGGGGCCGAGAGGGCCCGCGGAATCCTCGCCGAGCGGGGGGAGTGCGCGCAGAGCGGCGGATGCTTCAGGGGACAGGGCGGCGAGTTGCCAGCGCACCTCTTCGGCGCGTGCCTCGGG
>NZ_JBLVOH010000098.1:0-5957 GCF_053543675.1 Microbacterium umsixpiens | reverse complement strand
GCGCGAGCTCCACGGCTTTCGCGGCGTATGCCGCCGCTCCGAGTGCATGGGCGCCCATGTGGGCGACGCCCGCAGCCTGTGCGGAGGCCCGCGCGGCGGCAGCCCCTGCCGGCGAGGTCGCACTGTGGGCGGCCCTGCCCGCGACGAACCGCCGACGGATCTCTACGGCGGCGCTGAGCTCACCCCGGGCGAATGCTCGTGCCCGGGAGATGGCGTCTCGGGCGCGGTCGTCGTCCGGCGCTTCCTCCTCGAACAGGGGCAGTGCCCGCTCAGCGCAGTCGGCCGCCCACACGGCGACGATCCTGCGGTCGGCCTCGGTCATGCCCTGCACGGTGGTCATGTTCACTTCGCCCGGCGCTGGGACCGCTGCCGGGCGGACTCGTGCGCTTGGCGGAGCAGATCGAGCACGGATTCCGAGGTGCGCTCCGCGGGGTCGATCACGCACACCCACCCGGCCGCGCCGTAGAGCGGATGCCGCTGGAACACGTCGACCTCCGCCGGCGCGGTGTCCACGGGGACGAGTGACTCCACCTGCTCGCGTCCGACGTTGATGTTGACGCGGAACCGCCCTGGCGCATCCAGCGCGGAAGCCGTGTCGTCGGGGTAGTCCTTCGTGATGATCGTTCCGTACGGCTGGGTGCGCTCCGGCATCCGCCCGTCCGGTGCGTGATAGAAGTAGGCGTCTCCCCAGGAAAGCGCGGGGAAGTCGCTGCCCGCTTCGGGGGTGACGACGAGTGCGCCGTCGAAGCCACGGACTGTTTCGATGATCTCCTGCATTGTCATCCCTCAATGATGAGGTTCACGTGCTTATGTGGACTTGGAAGCGGGAAGGAGGGCGAATCACATGCCGAACCCTCAAGAGGATGTCATGACGACGGCTGCGCTCGGTCGACGCGTGGGCTACTCGACGCAGCAGGTGCGCGACCTGGAGCGGCTCGGGGTCATCCCTCCGGCCGAGCGCGGAGCCAACGGCTACCGCCGCTACGCGGGGCGGCACGAGACCGCCGCGCGCGCCTATCGTGCGATGGCGGCGGCCATCGGCCCCGTGCCCGCCCGGCGACTGATGCCGACTCTGATCGGGGCGCCGGTCGGGGCCGCGGCCGAGCGCATCGATGACCTGCATGTCGGTCTCGCGGCCGAGCGCTTCCGAGTGCGCGAGGCGCTGCGCGGTCTCGATGTCGCTCTGGTCGAAGCCGGCGAAGACTTCGACGACGCGGATGCGATGACCATCGGCGAACTCGCGCAGGCCCTCGGCATCCGCCCGTCCGCGCTCCGTCACTGGGAGCAGGAAGGGCTGGTGCATCCGCTCCGCGGCACGGCATCCACGCGGTCGTACGGCGCGGCGGCGATCACCGAGGCGCGCATCGTCGCCGCCCTGCGCGCGGGCGGCTACGGTATCCCCGCGATCTCGCGCATCCTCGAACACGTGCGGCAGCATGCCGACACGGGCGAGGTGCAGCGCATCCTCCAGGGCCGGCTGGTCGCGCTCACACGGCGCAGCGTCGCGCTCCTCGCGGCCGCCGGACACCTGCACGCGCTTCTCGTCGATCGGGGCGAGGGGGACTGACGGTCGTCGTCGACCGTGAGGTCGGACGGCTCGCTTAGGGTGGCTCGTATGACGTGCAGCGCGCGGTGGCCGAAGACGATGCGCGTGCTCGCGACGCCGATCCGGAAGCCGGGGTGCTGACCATGCAGAAGTCGGGGCGATACGTGCGCGTGGGGAACACGGAGTACCTGCTCGCCTCTCCGGGAGGCAACTGGGCGCTCTGGAGCCCCACCCCGGTCGAGGGTTTCCGGAAGATCGGGAGCGGGTGGGTCCGCAACATCGCACCCGACGAGCAGCTGGAGTGCTTCCGCGTCGCACACCACGGCACGTATCGCGGCATCCCGGTCACGGTCGAGCCCGGCGACGGAGCATTGGCACGCCTCGACACCCGCGATCCGCGCGCAGCCGAGCAGGGGTTCGAGAGGTTCGGGTTCGAGCGGCCCGAACTGCAGTCGTGGCTGAAGTTCGTGCCCGTCGACGACCGGGACCTCGCCTTCACGACCACGCGCACACCGGAGCCGATGCCGTGGGCGGCGTCGACCCGAGACGCCGTCGCGCAGCGCCCGGTCCCGCGACCGTCCGACGCGCAGCCGTCGGAATGGGGAGCCTTCACACTCCGTCTCATCACGGCGCTCCGCGGTGTGACCGACCGCGTGTTCCTCATCGTCTCGGTCGATGGCGACCCGCTGCGCTACGTGCAGTTCGCCGGAGACCCCGAGATGCTCCACGCCGAGGCGCCGGGGGGCGACGTGGTCGCGGATGCCGACGAATCGGTGCTGCGGGCCACCGGGTGGAAGGAGCCGGGGGTCGCGCAGCCGAACTGGACCGCGGAGCTTCCGCTGCCCGCGTACGCGGTCGACTTCCGGGAACTTGCCGAGCGATGCGTCGCTGCGCTGCGTGATGCCTATGGGGTGACGAGCCCCGATGCCCTCGCGTACCGCGCGTGGCGTGATCCGGCGCAGGCCTCGCTCGAATTCCCCGGACTCGGTCGCGCCCTGCCCTGATCCGCGCCTCCGGGATGCCGCCTGGGTTCAGCGACCGCCGAGGCCGGCCTGCTCGCGCATCGCGGTGAGGTCGAGGTCTTTCGCGTCGAAGAAGAGCGCCGGGTCCAGCGCGAGCGGCTCGGAGTCGATCCAGAGTTCCTTCCCCGCGACGCGGATCACGCCGATGTACATCGCCCGGTCGGCGTCGGACGTCCAGATCGTGAGGAGTCGGTCATCGCCCCGGTGTGCGATCACGTCTTTCAGGGCGGCGACGATCCCGGCGCTGTCCGAGCTGCCGCGCTGCAGCGTGGACAGGGCCTGATCGAGCGGGAATCCCGCGGCCACACCGTGGATCACCGGATTCGTCAGCACGCCGCCGCCCTTGATCCGCCAGCGCCGCGCACTGACGAAGAACATCACGATAGCGGCGACGAAGACAGCCGGCGGGAGGAAGAAGGCACCGGCGATCGCGAGCCCGCTGCGCACGCGTCCGCCGAGCAGTTCGACCGTCGCCTCCGGGTTGAGGTAGACGAGGAGCATCACGACCACCATGAGCCCGGCGATCACGACCCACGTCGTCGACTTCCGGGGAGAGCGCTCGGAGACGAAGAGATCTGGGCGAGTGGCGAACCATGTGTAGAGGTTGCGCGACCGGGACCGGAGGGGCGTGAAGCTCATGGGATCACGCTAGTGCGGTCGGCAACGGCGCCCATCACGCCGGGCTGCCGATCCGTGCTTCGACCTCCGCGATGAGGGGGTTGGTGTCGGCGGGGTCGGTGACGATCGCGGTGACGGCGTCGAGCGCCAGGACGGGGTAGCGCGCGACGGCGCCGACCTTCTCCTCGCTGGCGAGCACGACGGTCGCGGCGCAGCGCGAAGCCAGTGCGCGCTTGGTGACGGCGTCGTCGAGTTCGCCCGTGGTGAGGCCGCGTTCGGGGTCGATGCCGGTGGCGCCGAGGAAGAACGTGTCGGCAGCGAGGCGCTGGATCGCCTCCATGGCCAGCCCGCCGCCGGTCACCAGCGAGTGTCGGGAGAGTTCGCCGCCGATCATGATCACCCGCGCGTCCGAGTGCTCGACGACGGCGAGGGCGATGGCCGGGCTCGGCGTGATGACGGTGATCCCTGTGCCGGAGGGAAGGAGCCGGGCCATCGCCAGTGTGGTCGTGCCGGCGTCGAGGACGATCGTCGATCCGGGGCGGACGGTGGCCACCGCCGCGCGCGCGACGCGTTCCTTGCTCTCGGTCGCCAGCGCGGCGCGTTCGCGAACCGGGGGCTCGGGAGCGGGGATCGGCAGCGCACCGCCGTAGACGCGCAGGAGTCTGCCCTCGTCCGCGAGCTCTCGGAGGTCACGGCGGATGGCATCCTCCGAAACGCCGAGCTCGTCGGCGACGGCTTTCGCCACCACCCGTCCGTCACGGTCCAGGAGAGCGAGCAGGTGGTCTTTGCGTTGCGCGGCCAGCATATGATTCCTCACGAAGTTGCACGTTCTTGCATGATTCAGACTACAGTCATCTGCATGACGAAACCACTCCTGATCCTGATCGCCGGTCCGTACCGCTCGGGTACCGGCGGCGATCCCGCCCTCATCGCCCAGAACCTGGCTCGCTTGGAAGAGGCCTCCGGCCCGATCTTCCGCCTCGGCCACGTGCCGATGATCGGCGAATGGGTCGCGCTGCCGATCCTGCGCACGCTCGATTCCGCCGAAGCCGGCGACGGCGACGTGATGTACGAGACGGCGCACCGACTGCTGCAGCACTGCGACGCCGTCCTGCGCCTTCCCGGTGAGTCGTCGGGTGCGGACAAGGATGTCGAGATCGCGAAGGAGCGCGGGCTGCCCGTCTATCGCTCGCTCGAGGAGATCCCCGCAGCCTCGACTCCGTAGGCTGGAGGTATGACCAAGAACATCTGGACCATCCTCGGCGTCATCCTCGCCGTCGTGATCGCGTGGTGGATCGTGAGCGCGCTGTTCTCGGTGCTCGCGTTCATCTTCAAGCTCGCGATCGTCGCGGTCGTCGCCGTGGTGGTGTTCCTCATTCTGCGCGGGATCTTCAGCCGCAGCGACGACTGACGCACCGGCTCACGTCGTGGCGAACGCCCCGACGCGGTACTTCGCGGCGCGGTGCGTGTCCTGCACGCGGTCTCCCTTGCCCTGCAGCTTGTTGCGGAGCGTGCCCGGTGTGTAGTCGTTCGGGTAGACGCCGCGCTCGCGCAGCACCGGGATCACGTGCTCGATGACGTCCTGCCACGTGCCGGGTGTGACCGCGTAGGCGAGGTTGAAGCCGTCGATGTCGGTCTCTTCCACCCAGGACTGCAGCTCGTCGGCGATCTCGACACCAGAGCCCACGACCGTGGGGCCGAGGCCGCCGATCGCGTTGTGGCGTCCGAAGTCGCCGACGGTCCATTCGCGGCCGAGGTCGGCCTCTTCCTTCAAGTGCTGCAGCACCGACTGGATCGCGTTCGACTCGACGTTCCCGACCGGCTCGTCCTCGGCATACTGAGAGAGGTCGATGCCCATCCAGCCCGACATGAAGGTGAGCGCGCCCTCGGGGCTCGCATAGGAGAGGTACTCGGCGTGCTTCGCGGTCGCCTCCTCGCTCGTCGCGGCAGTGATCACCGTGAGCAGTGTGTAGATGCGGGCGTCGTACCGGTCGCGGCCGGCGGCTTCCAGGGCGTCGCGGATGCGCTTCACCGTGCCGGCGAGCACCTCCTTCGAGGGGGCGGCGACGAAGATGGCCTCGGCGTTCTCGGCCGCGAACTTCACTCCGCGCGGGCTCGCACCGGCCTGGTAGATCACCGGCGTGCGCTGCGGCGACGGCTCGGAGATGTGGATGCCGGGAACGCTGAAGTGCTTCCCCTCATGCCCGATCGGGTGCACCTTCGACGGGTCGGTGAAGATGCCCCGCTCACGGTCCTCGACCACGGCGTCGTCTTCCCACGAGCCCTCCCAGAGCTTGTAGAGCACTTCGACGTATTCGTCCGCGTGGTCGTAGCGGTCGTCGTGCGCGAGCTGATCCTCCTGGCCCATGTTGCGGGCGGCACTGGGCAGGTATCCGGTCACGACGTTCCAGCCGATCCGGCCCTGCGTCAGGTGGTCGAGCGTGCTCAGACGTCGCGCGAACGGGTAAGGGTGCTCGAACGCGGTGCCGGCTGTGATGCCGAATCCGAGGTTCTCGGTGACCGCGGCCATCGCGCTCACCAGCAGGATCGGGTCGTTCACGGGCACCTGGGCGCCGTTGCGGATCGCGGCCTCGTTCGTGCCGCCGTAGACGTCGTAGGTGCCGAGCACGTCGGCGATGAAGATGCCGTCGAAGGTCGCGCTCTCCAGCAGCTTCGCCAGGTCCGTCCAGTACGAGATCGTGTGGTACTGCCGGGACCGGTCGTCGGGGTGCCGCCACAGGCCGGACGACTGATGGGCGACGCAGTTCATG
>NZ_JBLVOH010000097.1:49540-50022 GCF_053543675.1 Microbacterium umsixpiens | reverse complement strand
GGTGTGTACTCCCCCGACCTCATCGCCAACATCAACCCGCCGACTGCGGCCCTGCTCCTCGTCGGCGTCGCACACACCAGCCTCCTCTCCCTGCATCGCGAACGCATCGAGCGGTTCAGCCATCGGCCGCGCGTGGCGGCGTTCACGGCGTTCGTGACCGTGCGCACCATGACGATCTACCTGTGGCACATGCCCGTCCTGCTGGTGATGGCCGGCGCCAGCGCCGTGTACGCCCTCGTCACGGGCGTCGCGCTCCCGGCGCTCGACAGCGCGGACTGGTGGGCCGCCCGACCGCTCTGGCTCGCGACCGCACTCGCACTGACCGCACTCGTCGCCGTGGCCTTCACCCGGTTCGAGTCGCAGCCCGCGCCGCGGGCCACCGGTTCGCTACCCCGCCTCGTCGCGGGAGCACTGAGCGGCCTGGTCGGTGTCCTGATGCTCCTGGTACTCGGCACATCCGTCGCGACCGCTCTGATCGCGGT
>NZ_JBLVOH010000097.1:48023-49517 GCF_053543675.1 Microbacterium umsixpiens | reverse complement strand
TCGCGGCGCTCCGACTCGCGTCTCAGACGACGCCGCTGCCGCCGGTCGGAGTGCGCACGCTCGTCCCCGCATAGGGTCAGCCCAGGCCCCGTGCTGCCAGCGCGTCACCGACATCGTCCGCGTGTCGGAGGGTGAGAACGAGCAGGGGCACCACGGCGCGCACGCCCAACCGCACGTCGCGGGCTCGCGACGCATCCCGCACGCGCTCCGCGAAGCCGGCGATCACGGGGATCGTCGTGATCGTGAGCGAGATCGTGAGCGCCACCGCGTCGGGATCGACTCCCCATCGCTGGAACGGGCGCAGGATGCCCTGCAGCACCTCCACGAGATCCGCCATCCGGGTCGTGAGCGTCAACAGGCTCGCGAGCAGGAGAATCGTCACGACGCGCCCCGTGCCGACCCACGCCGCGAGAGGCGAGACGAAGACCCCGAGCGCCGCGGCGAGCACGACGATGATCCAGCGCAGACGCCAGATCTCGAGCAACGGCACCCGGATGGGCATTCCCCCGATGCCGTACAGCGCGAGGACCGCCGCGAGCGAGAGGGGGATGCTCACCGCGTCGTGGGGGTACAGCGACAGAACGAGTGCTCCGATCGCCAGCGCGGCGAGCTTGAGCCCGGCAGGAGCGCGATGGAGGATGCTGCTTCCGGGACGGTAGAGCGCGATCATCCGCACGCTCGACGATAGGCCGCGATCACGGTCGACGGCTCTCCGGACGCCGTGACCCGCCCGTCTTCGAACAGCATCGCGGCCTCACAGCGCGCGGCCAGTTCGAGGTCATGTGTCACCACGACGACCTGGGCCCGCTGCGCCAGGAGCAGGTCGCCGATGCGTCGGGAGTTGCGCAGGTCGAGGAGTGTCGTCGGCTCGTCCGCGACGATGAGCTGCGGTTCGGTGGCCAGCACTGCGGCCAGGGCGAGCATCTGCTTCTGGCCCCCCGACAGGCTGGATGCGGGGACATCTGCGTGGTCTGCCAGACCATGCACGGCGAGGGTGTCTCTGACGCGATCGGCGATCTCGGCCTTCGCCCGGCCGCGCAGGGACAGCGCGATGTCTTCGGCCGGGGTGGGCATGAGGATCTGCGCATCGGGGTTCGTGAACACGAATCCGACGCGGCGGCGGAGGGCGGCGCGGTCACGCATCGTGTCGAGGCCGTGCACCCTCACCTCGCCGGCGCTCGGAGTGACGAGTCCGTTCAACAGCCGGGCGAACGTGGACTTCCCCGACCCGTTCGCACCGATCACCGCGATCGTCGGAGCCGTCAGCGAGGCGGTGACCTCTCGCAGCACGGGGCGGCCGTCGAGCACCACCGAGACCGCGTCCACGGCGATCGTCGCGACACCCGTCTCTCGTGTGCGTGTCATGCGGATCCCTCCGACGCGTTTCTCCTGAACACCGTTCACCTGAACGTCGTTCACTATAATCGGAGGATGAGCCCGGAGACGAATCAGGCACGGCACGACCGCGACAGCGTCGCCCGGAGCGCGGGGGGG
>NZ_JBLVOH010000097.1:38897-48003 GCF_053543675.1 Microbacterium umsixpiens | reverse complement strand
ACAGCGTCGCCCGGAGCGCGCTCGCCCTCCTCGACGAAGTCGGGCTCGCCGACCTCTCGATGCGGCGCATCGCCGCCCGCCTGGATGTACAGCCCAGTGCCCTCTACTGGCACTTCACCAGCAAGCAGGAGCTGCTCGCCGAACTCGCCGACCGGATCACCGCATCGATCCCCCGCGGCAGCGACGGCGTGCTGGCAACCGCCCGAGGCATCCGCGACGCCCTCTTCACCCACCGCGACGGCGCCGAACTGGTCCTCAGCACCTATGCCCTGCAACTCGGCTCCTCGCACGCGCAGTCGGTGCTGACCGCGGCGCTGGAGGCCCACGGGGCACCCGACGCCGCTGACCGGGGCGCGGCGATCCTGCACTTTGTCCTCGGACACGCCACCCTCGTGCAGCAGCGCATGCACGCCGACAGCCACGGTGCGCTGCCCACCGCCGGGGAGATCGACGTCACGGCCGGCCTCGACCGAGTCTTCGACCTCGGAGTGACTGCGCTCGCGGGGGTGCTCAGCGCACCGGCGACTCCGCCGCGTGCCCGAGCCTGAGTCCGGGCACGATCGCGAGAGCGACGAGTCCGACACAGAAGGCGAACACCGCACCGAAAGCACCCGCCTCACCTCCGAGGGATGCCACCGCGAGACCGGCCAGCGCGATCGCGACGGCCGAACCGGTGGCGTCCGAGATCGACAGGGCAGAGGAGTTGAATCCCTGATTCGTCTCGTCCGAGTACGCGAGCGTCAGGACGGTCAACCGCGGGTACAGCAGCCCCATCCCGCCACCGGCGAATGCCCAGCCGAGCACCACCACCGCCGCCGAGACGTCGAAGAGCGCGGCGACGAGGACACAGAGCAGCGCCACCAGGAGCGAGCCGAGACTGATCAGCGTGATGCGGTGATTCCCCAGACGCTCACCGTATCGCCCCTGCAGCGCCGAGGCGCCGGCCCAGGCCAATGCCGCCAGCATCAGTGCGACTCCCGCCCACGTCGCACTGAAGTCGAACTTCTTCATCAGCAGGTACGGGATGTAGGCCTCAGCGGCGAAGAACGCACCCGCCACGATGCCGCGCATCAGCACCACGCTCGGCAGCCCCTGGCCCGCGCGCAACGTGCGCCGTGGCAGCAGCGGGAGCACGGCGAGGCCGATCGCGACGACGGCACCGAGCGCGACCGGCCAGCCGACCGACGGTGCCATGTCGGCAGAGAAGCCGACCACGACGGCGAGAACGGCCACGACCACGGCGAGTGCGAGGCGCACGACGAGGGCGCGTCGATCCTGCGGCTCACCATGCCCCAAATCGACACCGCGGAGCCGCACCGCGATCATCACGAATGCGGCTGCCGTCAGCACCGCGACGCCCAGGAATGTCCATCGCCAGTCGAGGTACTCCGCGACGGCCCCGGCCAGGAATGGTCCGACCATCGACGGCACGACCCAGGCCGCGGCGAAGGCGGCGAAGATCCTGCCGTGCAGATGAGGCGGATACAGCCGCGCCACCACCACGTAGAGCGCGACGGTCTGCCCGCCGGTGCCGAGCCCCTGGACGAGTCGTCCGATCAGGAACTGATGCATCGTCACGGCGAAGCCCGAGACGAGAAGACCGATTATGAAGAGCGTGACGGCGACATACAGGGCGCCGCGCGGTCCGCGGGCGTCCGACCACGCGCCCGTGGCGACCATGCCGATCACACTCGTCGCCAGGGTGCCGGCGAAAGCCACGGCGTAGAGGGCCTCGCCGTCGAGGGCCTCGCTGACGATCGGCATGACCGTCGTCACCGCGAGTGCCTCGATGGCGGCGAGGAAGATCAGCGCGACCGCACCGAGCGTCACCCAGATGCGTTGGCGGTCCCAGATCGTCGCGGCGTCGACCGGAGTCGTCATCGGCCCACGAGCGCCGCGATGCGCTCGATCGCCTCAGTGATGATCTCGGGGGAGGTGCCGAAGTTCAGCCGCACATGGCCCGCACCCTCGGCGCCGAAAGCCGGTCCGAAGTGCAGGGCGACCTTCGCGTCGCGCAGGATGCGTCGCGCGGGATTGTCACCCCAGTCGAGCGCGGTGAGGTCGATCCACGCGAGGTACCCGGCGTCCGGGATGCGATAGCGCGCACCCGGCAGGTGAGCCGCCAGAAGGTCCTCGAGCAGCACTCGATTCTCATCGAGGGTGCGCAGCAGCCCATCCAGCCAGGGGTCGCTCTCTTCCGAGAATGCGGCCACGGCGGCGAGCAGACCGAACTGTCCGGTACGCCACTCCACCTCGACGGGCAGGCCGCGCACGACCTCGCTCGTCGCGTCGTCGGCGGTGACCATCAGGGCACACTTCAGACCTGCGAGGTTGAACGCCTTGCTGGCGCTGACGACTGCATAGCCGACGCGCCGGGCCGCATCGCTCACGGCGAGGAACGGCGTGAACCCGGTTCCCGGTTGCGCGAGCGGCGCATGGATCTCGTCCGAGACGACGGCCGCCCCGAACTCATCCGCCAGGTCCGCGAGCGCGGCGAGGCCGTCACGGTCATGCACCGTGCCGGTCGGGTTGTGCGGGTTGCAGAGCAAGATCGCCGTCGCTCCGTCGTCGAAGGCCGCACGGATGCCGTCGAGATCGAGTTCCCATCGGGTTCCCGTGTCACGCAGCGGGACGCGCTCCACCTCTGCGCCGGCCTCGGCGACCAGGTCGTAGAACGGCGGATACACCGGAGGGGTCACGACGACCCGCTCCCCCGGCTGCGTCACACGGCGGAGGATCTCCACGATCCCCATGCTCACGTCCGCCGTGCTCCGCATGCGCGCGGGGTCGGGCTCCCAGCCGTAGCGTCGGTTCGCGAAAGCGGCGAACGACTCGGCGAGCGGTGTCCGCGATGCGACATACCCGGTGTCACCGATCTCCACGGCGCGCCGCAGCGCATCCGAGATCGCCGGCGCTAGCGGGAAGTCGGTCTCGGCGACGAACAGCGGAAGCACATCGTCCGGGTACTCACGCCACTTCTCGCTGCTGCGCTCGCGGAGCTCCGCCAGAGGCAGTGCCTTCACCTGAAGCATTCGTTCTCCCGAGGTTCCGAAACGCGTCATCGTCGTATCGTCGGATCCGACGCGCGCGTCGTCGTGCCGCCTCGCGGCAGCGGTCCCGTGCGGATCAGATCGCGAAGCCGAGCGCGCGCATCATGTCGCGCCCGTCGTCCGTGATCCGCTCCGGACCCCACGGCGGCATCCAGACCCAGTTGATGCGGAATCGATCGACGACGCTGTCCAGAGCCTGAGCGGTCTGGTCCTCGAGCACGTCGGTGAGCGGGCAGCCCGCGCTGGTCAGCGTCATGTGGATGACGAGAGCATCGTTCTCGTCATCCCAGGCAAGGTCGTAGATGAGGCCGAGGTCGACGACGTTGATCCCGAGCTCGGGGTCCATGACGTCTTTGAGAGCCTCGGTGACCGCGTCGTACTTCTCGTCCGTGAGGGTCGCTGTCATGCGATCAGCCTACGCCTCGATGGGGGCTGCAGGGTCGAGGAAACGGTCGTATCCCTCGTTCTCCAGCCGGTCTGCGAGCTCGGGGCCGCCCTCTTCGACGATCTTGCCCGCGACGACCACGTGGACGAAGTCGGGGCGGATGTAGCGGAGGATGCGGGTGTAGTGCGTGATCAGCAGCACGCCGAGGCCGGTGGACTCCTTCGCGCGGTTGACGCCCTCGGAGACGATCTTGAGCGCGTCGACGTCGAGACCCGAGTCGGTCTCGTCGAGGACTGCGAACTTCGGCTTCAGCACCTCGAGCTGCAGGATCTCGTGGCGCTTCTTCTCGCCGCCGGAGAAGCCCTCGTTGACGTTGCGCTGCGCGAACTTGGGGTCCATGCGCAGATTCGACATGGCCGCCTTGACGTCCTTGGTCCAGCCGCGGATCGCCGGTGCTTCGCCGTCGAGCGCGGTCTTCGCCGTGCGGAGGAAGTTCGTCACCGTGACGCCCGGGATCTCGACCGGGTACTGCATGGCGAGGAAGAGCCCGGCGCGGGCGCGCTCGTCGACCGTCATCTCCAGGACGTCCTGGCCGTCGAACGTGATCGAACCGGAGGTCACCGTGTACTTCGGGTGACCGGCGATCGTGTAGGCCAGGGTCGACTTGCCCGAGCCGTTGGGGCCCATGATGGCGTGGGTCTCACCGGTGTTCATGGTGAGGTTGATTCCGTTGAGGATCGGGGTGGTCCCCGCATCGGTCTCGACCGTCACATGCAGGTCGCGGATCTCGAGAACAGACATTCTTCAAACTTCCTTAATAACAGTCGGATCGATGAGCACGTCGTCGCCGTCGATCTGGACGACGTAGACCGGGACGGGCTCATATGCGGGGAGATTCTGGGGCTTGCCGGTGAGCAGCGAGAACGCGGAGCCGTGAGCCCAGCACTCCACCGTGTCACCTTCGACGAAGCCTTCGGACAGCGAGATGTCGCCGTGGGTGCAGGTGTCGCCGATGGCGTGGATGACTCCCTCGCCGTCTTTGATCACCGTGATCGGCACGCCGCCCGGATCGACACGCAACGGCATGTCCTGCTCGAGGTCGGCGACTCCGCAGACGCGTTCGGCGGTCATGCACTCACCTCGGCCAGCTCCGTCTCGATCGCCGCCAGAAGCTCGGCCTCGAGGGCGGGGATGCCGAGGCGCTGCACGATGTCGGTGAGGAAGCCGAGCACGACGAGCCGACGTGCCTCCTCCTCGCTGATACCGCGCGCCTGCAGGTAGAACAGCTGCTCGTCGTCGAAACGACCCGTCGCACTCGCGTGTCCGGCGCCGAGGATGTCGCCGGTCTCGATCTCGAGGTTCGGGATCGAGTCGGCGCGGGCGCCCTCGGTGAGGACCAGGTTGCGGTTCGCCTCGTAGGAGTCGGTGCCCGTGGCGTCGGCTCCGATCAGCACGTCGCCGATCCAGACGCTGTGTGCGCCCTGCCCCTGCAGCGCACCCTTGTAGAGGACGTCACCCTTGGTGTGCGGTCCCTTGTGGTGCAGGTACACCTGGCTCTCCAGATGCTGCCCGGCGTCTGCATAGGACAGGCCGTAGAGGTACCCCTCGGAGCCTGCGCCTGCGAGCTCGACGTTCGGGTTGACGCGCACGACGCCGCCGCCGAAGCTCACGACGAAGTGCTTGAGCGTCGCATCCGCACCGACCCGTGCCTGGTGTGCAGACGCATGGACCGCGTCATCCGCCCACTGCTGCAGGCTGATGACCGACAGCTTCGCGCCGTCGCGGACGATGATCTCGACGTTCTGTGCGTACTGGGCGGACCCGGTGTGCTGCAGGACGACGGTCGCCGAGCTGTGCTCGAGCGCCTCGATCACGATGTGCGCATCGGCACGACGGTCGGCTCCGAGACCGGCGATGGAGACGAAGATCGGCTCTGCGACCTCTTCCTCGCGCGGGATCCGCACGTGGAGGGCCTCGGCGGATCCCTGCCAGGCCACGGCCGCGGTGACGTCTTCGGCGAGGAAGACCTCGCCGCGGGGGGCGGTGCCGATCGCGAGCGGCGCGGCGATGTACTGCTCCCCCGCGTTGATCGTGTAACTCACACCGTCGTTCTGCGGAGCCACCTCGAACAGCGAGGTGAGCTGCGCGACGGGTGTGTGCTTCCAGTTGACCTCGCGCCCGGTGGGGGCGCCGAAGTCGGCCGGCTCGAAAGAGTGCGGACGCTCGGAGCGGGTCTGCACCGGGACGAATCCGGCCGCGGCCACCTGGGCGGCGGGGTCGATGTGCGCGTTCGTGTGCTGCGCCTCGGCAGGCGCTGTCGTAGCGGCGGTCACTAGCCGACCGATCCTTCCATGCCCATCTCGATGAGCTTGTTCAGTTCCATCGCGTATTCCATCGGCAGTTCCCGCGCGATCGGCTCGATGAAGCCGCGCACGATCATCGCCATCGCCTCGTCCTCGGGCATGCCGCGGGACTGCAGGTAGAACAGCTGCTCCTCGCTCACCTTCGAGACCGTGGCCTCGTGGCCGAGCTGCACGTCGTCGACACGGATGTCGATCGCCGGATAGGTGTCGGAGCGGGACTTCGTGTCGACGAGCAGAGCGTCGCAGCGCACGGTGTTCGCAGAGTGGTGTGCCGCGGCGTCCACGCGTACCTCACCGCGATAGCCGGCACGTCCTCCGCCGCGGGCGATCGACTTCGAGACGATCGACGACTGCGTGTAGGGCGCCATGTGGATCATCTTCGCGCCGGCGTCCTGGTGCTGACCGGGACCGGCGAAGGCGACCGACAGGGTCTCGCCCTTGGCGTGCTCGCCCATCAGATAGATCGACGGGTACTTCATCGTCACCTTGGAGCCGATGTTGCCGTCGACCCACTCCATGGTCGCACCCTCGTACGCCACGGCACGCTTGGTGACCAGGTTGTAGACGTTGTTCGACCAGTTCTGGATCGTCGTGTAGCGAACGCGGGCGTTCTTCTTCACGATGATCTCGACGACGGCCGAGTGCAGCGAGTCCGACTTGTAGATCGGGGCCGTGCAGCCCTCGATGTAGTGGACGTAGCTGTCCTCGTCGGCGATGATCAGGGTCCGCTCGAACTGGCCCATGTTCTCGGTGTTGATACGGAAGTACGCCTGCAGCGGGATCTCGACGTGCACGCCCTTGGGGACGTAGACGAAGGAGCCGCCCGACCACACGGCCGTGTTCAGCGCGGCGAACTTGTTGTCACCGGCGGGGATGACCGAGCCGAAGTACTCCTCGAAGAACTCGGGGTGCTCGCGCAGGGCCGTGTCGGTGTCCATGAAGATGACGCCCTGCGCCTCCAGGTCCTCGCGGATCTGGTGGTAGACGACCTCGGACTCGTACTGGGCTGCCACACCGGCCACGAGCCGCTGACGCTCGGCCTCGGGGATGCCGAGGCGCTCGTAGGTCTCGCGGATCTCGGCGGGAAGGTCTTCCCACGTCTGCGCCTGCTTCTCGGTGGAGCGGACGAAGTACTTGATGTTGTCGAAGTCGATCTCGCTGAGGTCGGCGCCCCAGGTCGGCATCGGCTTCTTCCCGAAGAGCTGGTACCCCTTGAGACGGGTCTTCAGCATCCATTCGGGTTCGCTCTTGAGTGCAGAGATTCCTCGCACGACCTCTTCCGAGATCCCGCGTTTGGCGATGGCGCCGGCGGCGTCTTCATCGTGCCAGCCGAATTCGTACACCCCCAGACCGTCAAGCTCCGGGCGGTCGATCAGTACATCCGACATCCAACACTCTCCTCACAGGTCCCAAACGGTGTCATCCGCCCCGACACACCTGATCCCCGTCGAGTCTGCGGGAGCGGGTGCCGTTGGTGGGCCCTCATCACCGGCGCTTCCATCGCGCCTAAACTGTTGTCGATGCTTCAGCGCGGTCAGCGCTCATCGCAACAATCCGATTCTACAGGTTCCGCCTGACAGACGGGCCATGCCCGCAGGTTCCAGCGCGGTCCGGAGGACTAATGCCCGAGACGACGATCCCCGCCTCCACTCCGACGCAGACGGCTCCGCCCCGTTCTGCTCCGTGGGGACGCGCGCTGACGGTCTTCGCCTGGCTCTCCTTCCTCAGCGAGACCATCATCATCGGCACCGGCGGCGCGGTGCGCCTCACCGGATCGGGCCTCGGATGCTCCGACTGGCCGCTGTGCACACCGGACTCCCTGGTCCCGATCCTCGAAGTGCAGGGCATCCACGGCATCATCGAGTTCGGCAACCGCCTGATGACGGGCGTGGTCGGGATCATCGCGCTGGCCGTCGTGCTGCTGGTCCTGCACCTCTTCAGCGGGAAGCGCGGCCTGGTCACCGCGCTCTGGTTCGCCGCCGGCGGCATCGTGGCGGCCGTCGCCGCGTTCGGCATCGCCGCCCCCCTGCACTTCCCGGCCTCCCCCATCGCGCTCGGCGTGCTCTTGATCGCCGTCATCGCGGCGGCGGTCCGCTCCATCCGCACGACGCCCTCCCGACGTGACCTGGTCCTACTGGCCTGGCTCGTGCTCATCGGCGTGGTCGCCCAGGCGCTCGTCGGCGGCATCACGGTGCTGACAGGCCTCAACCCCTTCATCGTGGGCTTCCACTACACCTCGTCCCTGCTGCTCGTCTGCATCACGGCGGCGTTCCTGGTGCGCCTGAAGACGGACGGCGGACCCCGTGAGCGCGCGGTTCCCGCGTGGTTCGCGGCTGTCACCCACGTGACCGGCCTCGCACTCGCCGTGACGATCGTCTTCGGCGTGCTGACGACCGGGTCGGGTCCCCATTCCGGCGACGCGGATGTGCTGCGGCACGGCTTCGACGCGACCGTGCTCGCCCACGTGCACTCGTGGCCCGGCTACATCCTGGCCGCCCTCGTGCTGTTCCTCACGGTCGCCGCCTGGGTGCTGCGCCTGGAGCCGCGGCGCTGGCTGCTCGTCCTGGTGCTGGCGATCCTGGTGCAGGTCGGTGTGGGGGTCTGGCAGGCACGTGAGGGACTCCCTCCGCTGCTCGTCGGCATCCACATGGTGCTCGCCTCGCTCTCGGCCGCCGCGTACACCGTGGTCGTGCTCCATCTGAAGCGCCGGGTCCCCGCCGAGGCCTGACCCCGCACAGGCGATCCACAGCTCGCACATCGCCGACTCATCAGCGTGTCCGAGATCGTGGACGACATGAACAAGTCACTCTCACGCAGCATCGGATTCTGGCTCCTCCTGGTCGTGTCCCTCGCCACGACAGCTGTCGGCGGATGGCTCATCTCCGGTCAGATCGGGACGATGACGACCACCCTGCTCGACGGCACGGCCACGGGCGTCGAGGTATACGTCGGCCAGTCTCTCGTCGTCGTGGGCGCAGGCGTCCTCGCGGCCGGAATCGTCGGCATCCTGCTCACCCTCGGGCTCGTCGCGGCACGCTCTCTCGTCCCGGCTCCCGCCCCGGCCGTCGTCGAGGCGATCGACTGGACCGCCGAGACCGCACAACCTCAGGCCGCGGCCGAGACCGCAACGTCCGAAACCACCGCATCCGCCGAGGCAGCGCCGACGTACGACACGGCGACAGTCGACGAGGTGCCCGCCGCTGACGCGCACGACACCGCTCGGGACGACGCTCCCGCCGGCGACGCGAAGCCGGACGACTCGACGATCACACGCTGATCTTCTGAGCGGAAAGAACGACGGAGCGGGG